>CAMWUP010000235.1 GCA_947177465.1 uncultured Lachnospiraceae bacterium | reverse complement strand
TGCATATAGTCCTCCGGTCTTGTCAGGGAAGGACTGTAATGCGTCAGCCACATCTCCTTCACTTCTGCCCTTTTTGCAAGGTGTGCTGCCTCATAAAAGGTCATATGCTTGTATTCCTTCGCTTTATCGGCCTTTTCGGGCTCTCCGTACATGCCCTCGCAAATAAATAAATCTGCTCCGGCAGCATTTTCCACGATACTCTCTGTCGGTCTTGTGTCAGTTGTGTAGGTAACCTTCAAGCCTTTTCTTGCAGGTCCCAGCACCATGTCCGGCGTAAGCACCCTGTCGGGAAGCTCTATGACCTCGCCCTTCTGCAGACGGCTCCAGTACCGTTTGTCGATGCCGGACTGCAGCGCCTGCTCCGTTTGAAAACGTCCTGCACGCTCCACTACTATGCTGTAACCATAGCATATCACATTATGATTCACCTTAAAAGCCTCAAGCCTGAATCCGTCAAAAGAAATCTGTGAGATATTTTCCGTAAGCTCCATACATTCGATGGAAAATGGCAGCTCCGGCGCAATGACGCGCAGCGAAGAAACCACCCTGTTAAGCCCTTTCGGACCAATTAACAGGAGCGGCTCCGTCCTCTCTGCATTTCCCATCGTAAGCAGCATCCCCGGCAGACCGCTGATGTGATCCGCATGATAGTGGGTAAAGCAGATAATATCGATGGGCTTTGGGCTCCATCCCTTTTCTTTCATAGCTATCTGCGTACCCTCCCCGCAGTCTATCAGGATACTTTTTCCATTATAACGCATCATCAGGGAAGTCAGCCACCTGTATGGCAGGGGCATCATGCCGCCCGTTCCCAGCAAACAAACATCTAACATAATTCCTTTTCTTCCGTCTCATCTATCGGGACAGTAAACTCCTTTATCATTTCATCATAGCATTTTTCGCACAAATCAAACATCTGCCTTACACCGTCCTTTTCGCTGAAGTAGCCGAACACAGTGTCTGCGCCGAAACAGCCTTCCTTCACAATACCGTTTTCTACCTTAAGCTGCCTGCCGCATTTGTTACAGACAATTTTTTCCAGTTTTGTTTTATTTTCATCGGTATATTTTCTCATGCTTTCTCTCATCCTCCCATATATGCAACATACCTATCCTATGATAGAGCAATTACAGTATAGCATGATTTTTATATTTCCGACATGGTAATTTGTCCATCCTCTGCCTGTCTTTTCCACATTATCAATGCATCCTCACGAGGTTTTTCATAAAAGTTTGGACGAATCCCCTCACTCTGAAACCCAAGGCTCTCATAAAGCCGGATAGCAGCCGTATTGCTGACTCTTACCTCCAGCGTATAATTGCGGATACCGATTTCTTTTCCCCATTCCATCAATGCAGTAACCAACATTCTGCCTATTCCCCTGCCCCGCCACGCTTCCTCAACCGCCACATTGCTGATATCGCCGTCGCCGCAGGCGTCTATCACACCGCAGACCCCTATTGGCTGTCCCTCACAGAGCGCAACAAGATACAAGGCGCCTTCGCGCTCCACCATATCCAGAAAATCCTGTGCGGACCAAGGCATGGAAAACGCGGACTGTTCCAGTAGACTGACAGCAGGTACATGCTCCTTACGCATGGTGCAGATTGTGATGCATTTCCCTTCTGCTTCCTCTCCTCTTCCCCGCATCGGCACAGCTTCTATCTTTTTCTCAAAATTGTCTTTCATGGCTATCCACAGCCTCCGTCGGCATCTCATGAGAAAGCCGCTCACGCTCTGCCTGACTTAACCGCAGATATTCCGGTTTGTGTTCCCCTGCACGCACAGTCTTTCCCGCACCGTAATAGATTTCTGCCAAAGCCGCAACCGCAGCCGCGCGCTGCCTGTTTAAATGCGCCGGCGCAAAGGCAAACGGCGCTTTTAGGTTTTCTTCTATCACGCCTTTAAACACCGGCACGCCGTCACCTAAAAAAATAACCTCGCGTCCCATACCATCCAGCTCGCCCAGAATCTCCTGTATGTCAACGGCACACTGTTCCTTTATGGTACGCATATGCCAGCCATTTGTTCCGTTTTCTTTTTCAAAGGTATAAATTCCAGTGTAGACCTGATTTCTTCTGGCATCCATAAGGGGACATATCAGTTTTTCGCTGCCCCAGAAGTGGTAGGCGAGCCCTGCCAGGGTCGGCACCTCTATCAGCGGCTTGTTCAAAGCAAGTCCCAGCCCCTTTGCAGTCGCAGAACCGATGCGAAGCCCCGTAAAAGAACCCGGTCCCGCCGCAAGCGCAATGGCATCTACCGTCTCCAAGTCAAGCTCTATCATCTCCTTCAGCTCCTGCAGCATAGGCAGAAGCGTCTGGGAATGTGTAATTTTATAGTTTACAGTATACTCGGCAGTTAACACGCCATCCTGTACCACCGCGGCCGAAGCCACCAGCCCCGAGCTGTCCAACGCTAATATTTTCATGTCTGTCTCCCCACATACCAATTCCTTTGCTATAATCCATTTTCCTGTGCTTCTATTATGACGGTGCGGTAGTCGAATCCTTTTTCCAAATCCTTTTTTATGATAACCTGTGTGTAACTCTTCGGCAGAATCTCAGCTATCAAATCCGCCCACTCAATCAGACAGACGCCCTCTCCGAAAAAACAGTCCTCATAACCGATTTCTTCCATCTCTTCTACATCGCCGATGCGGTAAACGTCAAAATGATAAAAAGGCAGCCTGCCTCCCTCATATACCTGCAAAATGGTGAAGGTCGGACTGCTCACATGCTCCGCAATACCCAGTCCCTTTGCAAAACCCTTTGTAAACACGGTTTTGCCCACGCCCAAATCGCCAATCAGCGTATATACCTGACCAGCCTGCGCCTGTGCTCCCAGCCGCTCACCCAGTCTGTAAGTTTCTTCCTCGCCAAAAGTTTCAAATACTTTTGTTTTTGATTCTGCCTGCTCAATCACCCGTCCCTGCCTGTCCGTTTTATTGTCGTATTTTTACCTTTTTGGCAGGCAGATGTGTGGAAATCACCTGAATCACCTGTGCCGTACTGTCTTTTAACTCCCTCTTTGGAAAAATACACGCATTCATACGGGAAGTATAGACAATAATGCTTCTGCCTGTGGATACAGCCTTTACCATATCCTCCCATTTCTGCATTTCTTCCGTATCGTTCTGTGATACGTGGATTCCCTCGTCATCCAGCATGTAATGCAGAGGTTCCTTAAACGCCGGATTTGCAAGCATCTGCTGCCTGCTTTTCAAAAACAGGGTCCAAGGCAGATAACACAACAACACCACACCCGCAATTACCATCAGCCATCCGCTCATATAGATACCTGCAATCACCATCAGGGCTCCCAGCCCGCTTCCCAGCATACCGGAAAAGCTGTTGTAGGTGTGACGCAGCATATAATCGTACAAATCTCCCGCTTTTATATTGACATCAAATTCTATCATGCAAATTCCTCCTTCCGCTCCAAACCAAAAAGCTTTAAAAGCACCTACAAAAGTAGGTGCTTTTTTATTCATGACACCAGAAAGCACGCAAAGTATCCCTTCTGCTGCTTACTGTGCAAGCTCCGAAGTACAGTGGGGACACCTTGTCGCCTCTATATCGATTTCCGTCTTACAGAAGGGGCATTTCTTCTTGGTCACAGGCGCGGGCTTCTCTTCCTTCTTCAGCTTATTCATACCCTTGACAAACATAAACACCACAAATGCCATAATCACAAAGTTAATAATATTGGAAATAAAGGTGCCATAATTAAAGGTAGCAGCTCCGGCTGCCTGCGCTGCTTCCAGTGTCGCATAATTGTTACCGTCCAGCGCCAAAAACCAATTTGAAAAATCAACCTTTCCGGTAAAAATGCTGACAAGCGGCATAATCATGTCATTTACCAGCGAATTCACAATACCGGTGAATGCACTTCCGATAATCATACCGACTGCAAGATCTATCATATTTCCACGTAACGCAAATTTTTTAAACTCTTTCAGCATACTCTGTCCCTTTCTGATTTGACTTTTGTACTCTTTATTATTATATTGCATTCTCCCAAAAAAGCAAGAAAAAAACGTGCATTGCAAATAGTTGATTCCTATTTTAAAATGAAATAGACAAACCGTCGTTAAACAAAATCGGGTTTTATGGAGGTTGTGATATGAATGTAATACTTACATCCTGTGGATTGGAAACAAAAAGAATTGAAAAGTCGTTTACGGATATGCTGCAAAAATCCCCCTCGGAAATTAAGGCAATATTTATTCCCACAGCAGCGAACTCACCTGATGCGATTGGCGTATTACCAAAATGCCTGGATGATTTATTAAAATGCGGAATAAAGCGTGAAAACATATTTGTATATGAT
>CAMWUP010000234.1 GCA_947177465.1 uncultured Lachnospiraceae bacterium | reverse complement strand
TCCACGATAACCGCAGCGGATAATGACAAAATCAATGCCGTCATTTTTTACCTTGTCCCAATCAATTTCTCCCTGCCATTTTGACACGTCAATTCCCAGAGAAGCCGTTCCCGAAACCGCCTGTGCACCCTTGATTTCGGTTTTATCGGCGTCATCCACCGCCTGCGCCGTATCCTCCGCCTCCGCATCAATTTCGGCCTCTGTCTTAATCAGAAGAGAAATATCCTCGATTACCAGATATTCTACCTTGTCCTTCACCCTGACCTTCGTAGCGCCGGATGGTACCTTGTAGCCCTCTATGGGCTTTAGGGACACTTCATAATCGCCGGCCGCCAAATCTCCGATGTAAATGACGCCGTCCTTATCCAAATCCTTGTAATCGCCCATACCCTTAAGCGTCACAAAAAAGCTTTCCCCGCTCACGGGCTGATTGTTGCTGTCTACAATCTGAATACGCAAATCCTTTTCCACGGAAGTAACAATCAAAGAAAGACGGTTCTGCTCATTTTTGAGATTTTCCAGAAATTCGTTGTCTTCCGCGTCAAAAAAAGTCTCATCCCGCATAAAAGCAGACAAATCGTTTCCTATTTGTCCGTTTTCAAATACAGCTCCCGTATTCGGCCGTGCCGTTTCAGACGGCTCTGTCGATTCCAAACCGCCTTGTTCAAAAGGATTATTCAAAAGCAGCACCGTCAGAACAGTCAAAAGCCCTACCGAAACAGCGGCTAAAATTGTCATTCGCTTTAATTTAGAGTCCATTTGCAACCTCTACCAAATATTGCCCGTAATTGGTCTTCATCAAAGGTTCCGCCAGCTTCAAAAGCTGCTCCTTTGTAATAAAGCCCCGCTTGTACGCAATTTCCTCAATACAGGAAATATAGAGTCCCTGCCTTTTTTGGAAAGCCGCAACAAAATCAGAGGCATCCAAAAGCGCATCGTGGTTGCCTGTATCCAGCCACGCAAAGCCTCTTCCCAGTGTCTCCACATGCAGAGTTCCCCTCTGCAGATATTCGTTGTTGATGCTTGTGATTTCAATTTCACCTCTTGCAGAGGGCTTCACATTTCTGGCAATTTCCACCACATCATTGTCATAAAAATACAGCCCGGGCACCGCATAATTGCTCTTCGGATTCTCCGGCTTTTCCTCAATGGACAACGCTTTGCCGCTTTCGTCAAATTCTACCACACCGTACTCCCTTGGGTCTCTGACATAGTAGCCAAAGATGGTCGCGCCCTTCTCTCTTGCCGCCACTTCCCGCAGCACCCTTGAAAAGCTCTGTCCATAAAAAATATTGTCTCCCAGAACCAGCGCAACCCTGTCCGTACCAATAAAGTCTGCTCCGATAATAAAGGCGTCCGCAAGTCCTCTCGGCTTGTCCTGCACTGCATAAGACAGCTTCATACCAAGCTGTTCCCCGTCTCCTAAAAGCTCTTCAAACACCGGTAAATCCCTCGGTGTGGAAATAATCAGAATCTCACGGATGCCCGCAAGCATCAGAATGGAAAGGGGATAGTATATCATCGGCTTGTCGTATACCGGCATAATCTGTTTGGATATTGCTTTTGTCAGCGGATACAGTCTGGTGCCGGAGCCTCCGGCAAGTATAATTCCTTTCATAGATGTGCTCCTTTTATTTGTTATGGGGTAAAGCTGTTGTCTGCTTTACGGTTTTACGGCTTTAATGGTTATTATAGCATGTTCAGGGGGAATTGCATACCGAAATATGGAAAAAAGGGAACGGTCCTAACCGTTCCCTGCATTTGTATATGGTGCGGTTTATTTTGTCCCGTACATGTCGCTGTAATACTTCTGGTAATCACCGCTTGTTACGTTTTTCATCCAATCCTCGTGCTCGAAGTACCATGCTATGGTCTTTTTGATGCCTTCCTTAAACATGGTTTCGGGATACCATCCGATTTCTTTCTTAATCTTATCCGGTGCAATGGCATAGCGTCTGTCGTGTCCCTTGCGGTCTTCCACGTAGGTAATCAGGTCTTTTGTAATATGCGCTTTTCTCTCATCGGTATCGGGCAGCATCTCCGTCAGGGTTTCCAGAATAATATGGATAATCTCGATATTCTGCTTTTCATTGTGTCCGCCGATGTTATAAGTTTCAAACAGCCTGCCCTGCTCCTGTACCATGTCGATTGCCTTGGCATGGTCCTCCACATAAAGCCAGTCGCGGACATTTTTTCCATCGCCGTATACTGGAAGCTTTTTCCCTTGAAGGGCATTGTTGATAATAAGCGGAATCAGCTTTTCAGGGAACTGATAAGGCCCGTAATTGTTGGAGCAGTTGGTAATATTTGCCGGAAAATGATAGGTATCCATATAAGCCTTTACCAGCATATCTGAGCTCGCCTTGCTTGCCGAGTAGGGGCTGTGCGGCTCATAGGGTGAGGTTTCATAAAAGAACGCGTTGTCATCATCCGGCAGGGAGCCGTACACCTCATCCGTCGATACATGCAAAAATTTCTTGCCTGCTTTAAAGGTACCGTCAGGAAGCTCCCATGCCTCCTTTGCACAGTTTAGCATAACCGCGGTTCCCAGCACATTTGTCTGTACAAACACTTCGGGATTGCGGATGCTTCTGTCCACATGACTTTCCGCCGCAAAGTGTACCACCCTGTCAATATCATTCTCGGCAAAGACACGGCGGATGGCTTCCTTGTCGCAGATATCCGCCTTTACAAAGCTGTAATTGCTCCTGTCCTCAATGCCTTTCAGATTTTCAAGGTTTCCTGCATAGGTCAGCGCATCCACATTGATAATGCGAATGTCATCACCATACTTTTTAAACATGTAGTGAATATAATTGGAACCGATAAATCCTGCTCCTCCCGTTACCAGATAAGTTCTCATAATATATACAATCCTTTCCCTCTCTGTTTTCCCGATGAGAGAAAACAGAAACATTATTATATTTTAGTATCCCAGATAGCTCCAGTTTAAGTCAACGTCGCCGCTGATGCCCGTCACTTTTCCGGTCGATTTATACTGCCACATGTCATACCTTCCTGTATAGGTCGGCTCCGATGCATACTGTGCCAGCCATATTTTATACTGGTTCAGCTTGCTTGTATCAATCTTGGTGGTAAGCCAGCTTTTATTCGCATAAACGCCCGCTGTGTATCCGCTGTTCTGAATCGTCTGGCAGAATGTCTTAATGACATCCGTTCTGGCGGCGACACTGATACCGTCCGCCCTTCCTCCCGATGCTTCCACATCCAGAAATACCGGATAAGAAATTTTGTAGTTCTTAATCAGCTCCAGCACCATGGAGGCTTCCTCCACCGCTTCGCTGTTGTTGACTGCCTGTGAGAAGAAGTAAACGCCTACCTTGATTCCTGCCGCTGTCGCACCCTTTATATTGGCTTCAAACTTAGAGTCTACCACCAGCGCACCTGTAGACGAGCCTCTGTAGCCGCAGCGGATAATGACATAATTCACACCGGAATTTTTCACCGCATTCCAGTCTATCGTGCCATTCCATTTGGACACATCGATACCGAAAGCACCGTTGCCGACCACAAGGGAGCCATCGCTCGCAAAGGTATACTTCGCTCCCTGTATTACCTGCTCTCCCGTCACATACTTTCCGCTCGCATCATAGTAATACAGCTTGCCGTTAATCGTCTGCCAGCCTGTGTATTTTATTACGTCACTTTCCTTTATATAAAAGGTCGAAATGGACGCATTGTAATAATCCTCATAGGTTGCATTTACATACTTTCCGTCTTTCAAAACAAGGTATGGTTTGTTTTTCGGATCATTGCCGACATACATTACCGCATCCTTGCCGCCGACTGTAACCGTAAAGGTTGCCACGCCGCCGTCTGTATGATTCACGGTAATGGTCGCCGTACCTGCCGCCACGCCCGTCACAACAATTTTTATCGTGGTCTTTCCGTCAGCAACCGTACCGGAAGCCGTCGCCGTCGCCACCTTGTTATTGGAGCTTGTGACGGTAATCTTTGCGTTTGTATTGGTACTGTTTACCGTAGCGGAAAGCTCACCGGTAGAACCTGCCAGCACGCCTATGGTTGTTTTATTTAATGTTATGGTACCGTTTCCCACCGTTACCGTCAAAACCTGTGTCAAGGCTGCCTGTGTCTTTCCGTCAGCCTCTAAGATGCCCACCGTTATCTTTGCAGTTCCCGTTGCCTTTGGTGTGATTTTAATCGTGGCGACTCCATTTTCTGTCTTGCCGACGGTAACTGCTGCCACCGCCTCGTTATCGCTCTTTACCGTAATCGTGCCTGAAATCACAGCCCCTGCCACAGAATTGCCAATCGTCGCCTTAATATCCTGTTCCTTACCCACCACCA
>CAMWUP010000233.1 GCA_947177465.1 uncultured Lachnospiraceae bacterium | reverse complement strand
GCATCTTATCAGGCAGTACAAAAAATTCAGGTGGGAGGATATTTAAAATGTTGGAGCTTAAAAAGATAATAACGGTAAAAAAGCTTTTTCTGCTTTTGGGATTTTTTCTATTATATTTTCTGCTTGTCTTGAAGCCGCATGTCATGGTGTATGCGGGAAGCTGGCAGATGGAGGCTGGCCTTGCCGAAGAAATTGTATCACAGTATGGATTGGCGCTTTTACCGGAAGAATTTGAGCAGCTTAAAGGGCAGAAGCCTCTATACGAAGCGGGGAAGACGGATATTTTTATTGAACAGAATCCGGAGTATGCAGCGTTACAAGTGCACTCCTTAAAAGAACTTATGAATCTGATGGGGGGAAGAGTATTGTCGTTGGAGGAAGAGAACCGCCTGTGGTTTCAGCTGTATAAGGGAGTTTCGTCGGAGGTTGTGACTGCGGATATGGAGAGACTGATACTATTCGATATATGGGATTATTATATTGAATCCTATGAACAGGCGGTGCGGGGAGAGAGCCAGTATGAGAATCTGACGCCGCAGGCGTTAAAAAGGGTAGAGGAGCGGAACAAGAAGGAAGTATACAGTCCGCTTCCCGGAAATGTGACAACGTATAATTTTGAACTGCTGCGCTATTTTGCTGTTTTTATGATGGTCAGCACCACCTTTTTTGTAATGCCGTACATGGTGTCCGAGAACCGGAGCCGTATGCCGGCGTTACAGTACAGTTTCCGAAAAGGCAGATATTATTATCAAAACAGGATGGCGGCAGTCGTCATTACGGTTCTGTGCATTGCGGCAGTGGAATGTGCTTTATATCTATATTGTGCCGGAATAGACAGGGTGTTTGCGTTCTGGAACTGTGCGCTTTCCGGTTTTGCCAGCGGTTTTATCAGCTGGCTTCCATGGACGCTGGGCAGCTACACAGTCTGCGTTCTGCTGCTTATGGTATTGGCTTCTGTGGGACTTTCGCTGATTGTGTTTGTGATTACAAATTCTCTGTCCAGTCATGTGAGCGCCATTGCGTGGCAGATTCCGGTTGCTGTTTTTAGCTGTGTGTACGGAGGACTGGTCTGCTTTAAAGCGGGCGAAATCGACAAACCCATGCTCATCGCACCGGCGGTTGGAATAGGCGTGTTTGCAGTGGGAATTCTATTGGCGCTTGTGCAGGGACGAAGAGAAAAGGGAAAGGATGCGTCTTAAGGAAACATTGATGGAATCGACACTTCCTTAGTTTTGGATTGAAAAGAGGCTGTTTCTGTGGTAAAGTTTTTGGTAGCTGAGGCAGCGCAGACAGGCAGCCCAAAGACAAGAGATGTAAAGGAGTGGGGACCATGAACAAGAAGGAAATAGCAGAAATCAAGAAACAGTTTACACAGGAGAAGTGCGCAATTACCCGTATCTGCGGATGTTACGTGGATGGGGAAAAAAATAAAAAAACGGAGTTAAAGGAGGCGTTTCTTTCCTTGCCGGAAGAGGAGATTTTTAAATATTTCAATATATTCCGCAAGGCGCTCTCAGGAAGTATCGGCAGGAATCTGCTCAACATGGAATTTCCGCTGGCAGCGGAGGAGCAGGGGGGCGCGCAGGAATTTCTGCTGCGGCTGAAAAACACGGCGTTAAAGGACGACGCCCTGCTGGAAGAGTTTTATGACAAAGTAATTGAGAACTATTATTCCGTGGAGAATTATCTGATTTTACTCATCCATGCAGTATACGACGTGCCCGGGAAGGCGGCGGATGGAGAGGAAATGTTCGACGCTTCCGACGAGGTTTATGAGTACATATTGTGCTGTATCTGTCCCGTCACCTTAAGCAAGCCTGGACTCGCTTATGACGAAGAAAATAATACCTTCAGAAACCGTACGCTGGACAGGGTGGTGGATATGCCGGACATCGGTTTTCTGTTTCCTGCTTTTAATGACAGGGGAGCGGATATCCACAGTCTTTTGTACTATGCGGCAAAGCCGGAGGAGCTGCGCTTTGATTTTGTAGAGCCGGTGCTCGGCTGTGAAGCGCCCATGTCGGCGGGGGGACAGAAGGAAACCTTCCAGACGCTTGTGGAGGAAACCTTAGGCGAAGAGTGCGAGTATGAGGTGGTAAAGAATATCCACGAAAAATTGAATGAGATGATAGAGGAGAAAAAGGATGAGCCGGAGCCTGTGGTGTTGGATAAGGCGGAGGTAAAACGGCTTCTGGAATACAGCGGTGTGGAGGAAGAGCGGCTCTCGGATTTTGAAGAGCGCTATGATGCGGCAGCAGGCGAGAGGGCGCAGCTTGTCGCTTCCAATCTGGCAAACACAAAGCAGTTTGAAATCAAGACGCCGGACGTGATTGTAAAGGTAAATCCGGAGAGGACGGACTTGGTGCAGACAAAGCTTATCGACGGCAGGCAGTGCCTTGTCATTGAACTGAACAATGAGGTCGAGGTAAACGGTATTTCCGTGCGTATGGCGGGGAATGGAGAGACGGAGACTTCATATGATGGCTGACGGAAAGACGGATTTCATTCCCCATAACGGTATAATGAAGCCAAGAAAGGACGGTGGACGGTATGAGGGAAAAGACCACTCACTTATATGTAGACAGTAGGGCAGGCACGGGGACTGCGTTGACGAGATTATCTTTAAAGTAGCCAACGTCCCGATAAGAAAGTGAAAATCGAATATGTCTAAGGCACATCACCATGAAGCCGCTTATTCTTATGGATTTTAAGAGTAGGCGGCTTTTTTGCGTGTTGCAACGAGCCAAGTGGAAATGCTTGCATTTCCATTTGGCGACTGCCACGTTCAGCTAGATGCAAATCGAGCGGCGTCCTCCGTCCTCCGGTACAGTTACATAGCCGAAAAATGACGGCACTTTCAATGTCTATGATGACATCTGAGAGAAGCTGATTGCCCGTGGCATCCCCGCCGAGCAGGTGCGCTTCATCCATGAAGCGGCTTCTGATGCACAGAAAAAAGAGCTGTTTGGCAAGGTGCGGAGTGGCGAAGTGAGGGTGCTGCTCGGCTCTACCCAGAAGATGGGCTCAGGGACATACGTGCAGGACAGGCTTGTGGCGATTCACAACCGCGGCTGCTCTTGGAGACCCTCGGATGCAGGACGGATTTTGCGGACATCCAAAATAAAAAGAATGTGGAGGTAACAGGCAATGGTAAAAACGATTTTTGAGGAAATGGGCGGCAAATACGAGCGTCAAGGAGATTACTTAATACCGTGCTTAACTGTACCCGCCGAAGAAGAACAGCCGATAGGCACATGGGGACAGCGGCATCTGGACTATCTGAAGCAGTACCAAAGAAAATGCCTTAGAATGGACAGGGCGGCTCAGTTTCAAAAAGAGCCACGCAAGAGAGGCTCTTTTTGTATTGACAATTATGATAGAGAACTCTATAATATAGAGGAAATAAAAAGGAGGTTGCTATGAATAAATATAACGCAGAACAGGACATTAAATTTATTAGAGAGGTATTAAACAAAACGCAGAGGGATATTTCTGGAATAGGAATGATTTTTATCTGGATTGGTATTGTCAATCTGGTTGGAGAAATTTTGAAAAATTTAGGATATGTATTTATGAATATTCAAAAAGAAATATCGGGATTTCAATGGAAAATGTTACGTTCTATTGACAGTATTTCGTTTATTATTATATGTGCCATTTTCGTAATGTATTTTGGAAAGCTTTTTCGTGATGGAAACGATATTAGTAAAAGTATATTAAAAATTTGGGGAGTGCTATTGATTGGAGGAAGAATTTTTACAAAATTATTTGTCAATCTGACATTGACAAAGCAAACAGGCGTAACAGTAGAATTTGCAACTACATTGGAAAAAGCATTTTCTTTTTTATGTGTCATTATCGCTTTGACAGTATTGGGGATTATGGTTCATGATAAGCTGATTTGCGGAGGTGCCTTATTTGGAATTATTATTTACTGCTTATTGTTGAACTTTGGGCAGGCATTTATGATTGCGCAGATACATGGAAATTCAGTAAATATGTATTCTTATGATATTTTTTCGATTTTCATTTTATCATTTGGCATGATTTTACTTGGACTATATACCAGAATAAGCGGGAGGAAAAAAAGTGGAAATTCATAATATACCAGATTTGTTTAGCAACAAATTAAGGTTAGCAGCAATGGTTTCCCTAATTTCTGGTGAAAAAAGTTTTCACGAACTAAAGAACATTACAAATGCGAGTGATGGAAATTTGGGGGCACAGTTATTGAAATTAGAAAATGAAAAATATATTGAAAGTACCAAGTCATTTTTAAATCGGAAACCTAGAACAACTTATAAAATAACAGAACTTGGAACTAAAATGT
>CAMWUP010000232.1 GCA_947177465.1 uncultured Lachnospiraceae bacterium | reverse complement strand
ATGCCTTGATTATATGCAGACCCAAATCCAATGTCAATAAAGTTTTTATAAAAAGAATCTTAATTCTTTACACCTCTTGTGGCGTCCTGCTGTACAAAAGCTTTAAAATAATGGGCGTCGAAATACTGGAGATAATAATTAACAGGATAACCGATGCAAAATACTCCGGTGTCAGTAGTCCCACTGACAATCCCTTCTGTGCCACAATCAACGCCACTTCTCCTCTTGTCATCATGCCCACGCCGATTTTGACACATTCCATCCCTTTGAATCCACAGAGACGGGACATCAGTCCACAGCCGATTATCTTTGTAATCAGTCCGACCAGAACAAAGCATGCTGAGAAAAGTATGAGTGAACCTGTCATATTGTTCAAATTGGTCTTCAGCCCTATGCTGGCAAAAAACACCGGTCCGAATATCATGTAAGAGTTGATATCCATTTTCTCCGCAATATACTCGGAATCTCTGATAGAACAGAGAATAATGCCCGCAACATAAGCGCCTGTGATATCCGCTATGCCAAAGTATCGCTCAGCAATATAGGCAAATGCAAGGCATAATGCGAGCCCTATGATGGGAATACGCCGCGTGTGGGGATACTTGTTGTCCAAAAACTTTATCAATTTATAAATAATAAAGCCGATGACAAGTGCAAACGCAAAAAAGAGTACCGTATTTAACACGACTTTACCCGGGTTGGAATCCGGATTCTTAAAGCCGATAACAAAGGTAAGCACAATAATACCAATAACATCGTCGATGATAGCGGCGCTTAAAATAGTCGTTCCTACCTTTCCTTTCAGCTTCCCCATTTCCTTTAAGGTTTCCACCGTTATGCTGACGGAGGTTGCCGTCAGAATGACGCCCACAAATACTGCCTTGTAAAAAGCTTCCGAACCCCAGGGCGCCGTACCATAAAATCCCATATAGAGCAGCGCACCGCCTAAAAGCGGCACAAAAACACCTGCACAGGCTATCAGAAATGCTTTGGGACCTGTCTTCAAAAGCTCCTTTAAATTCGTTTCCAGACCCGCGGAAAACATCAATAACACCACGCCGATTTCTGCCATATCCAACAGAAAGTCCGACTGCTGTACCAGTCCCAGAATCCCCGGTCCAATCAGCAGTCCCGCTACAATCTCTCCCACTACCTGCGGCGCTTTCAGCTTTCTCGCCAGAATCCCGAAAAATTTAGCAATAATAATGATAATCGCCAAATCCTTAAACACATAATACGCTTCCATAATATAATCTCCTCCGTTTTGTAAATCTTCTATTGTTACGAATAAACAGCCTACTTCATCTTTACGATAAAATAGGCCGCTTTACCCTTATTAAAAAAAGCTTTCCTCCGTCCTGCGCATCAGGAAACGCACTTTGTCTTCTATCCCCTCCTCCAGCGCACGGACCAGTTGTTCTGCCTCTTCCTTGGCACTGTCGTTGATGCAGAAGATGCAGATATTTCTGTTACGCCTCAGAAATCCCTGCTTATACCACTTTATGTAGTAAGAAATACGATTGTGCAGTAAAACCCTCTCTATCTTCTGCTTGACTTCCATATCTGCTGTCTCGCACAATTCAATCTCGTTATGCACTTTTACTTTTGTGTACTCCGGCTGCATAATAATCATCTCCAACTCAAACTCTTATAGGGGAACTACTTTGTGATTATATCACACTCTTTTTCATTTTTATATAGACAAAATGCAATTTTTTTATTCCAATATCATTTTTTTTATTTTGCTTTTCAGGCGCTGCAACGCGTTGTCCGTCGATTTTTCATCGCGCCCTAAAACTCTGGCTATCTGACTGTAGCTCATTCCGGTGACATACAAATCGAGCACCTGTTTTTCAAAACCGCTCAATTCCTGCTCCATCCGTTTTTCAAGCAGCTCCACATTTTCCTTATCGATGACAAAATCCTCGGGATTCAAGCCGTGGTCCGCCAGTATGCTCAATATCCCATCCTCTTCTTCTCCATGCTCCGTGCCGTTTCCATACAAGGATATATAGGAATTTAACGGAATATGCTTCATTCTTCCCGCTGCCTGTACTGCCGAGTACATCTGTCTGCTGATGCAGAGCTCCGCAAAGGTAAAAAAGCTGGCATCCCTGCCGCTGTCAAAATCACGGATTGCCTTAAACAGTCCAATCATGCCCTCCTGTATCAAATCGTCCCTGTCCGCTCCCAGAATATACATGGAGCCTGCCTTGCTTCTGACAAGGTTCTTGTATTTTTCCATGATATAATCCGTAATCTGCTGTTCTCCGTCACGCAGCCTGACTATCAGTTCCTCATCCGATGCCTGCTCCAAATCCGGCATGCGATATTTCTTTTCCTGCATCATCCTTTCAGCCTCTGCCGCACAATTTCATATGCCAGTACGCCTGCCGCCACGGAAGCATTCAGCGAGTCAATATTCCCCTTCATCGGAATCGCCGCCGTCATATCGCATTTTTCCTTTGTCAGCCTGCCGACCCCTTCGCCCTCACTGCCAATTACCACGCCTATAGCGCCCTTTAAATCCAAATCATACATCACTGTGCCGCCCATATCCGCGCATACAAACCAAATACCCTCTTTTTTTAATGCTTCTATGGTACGCGGCAGATTGGTCACCCGTGCAACAGGCGTATAATTGATTGCACCTGCAGATGCCTTTGCCACCGTCGCCGTCAGTCCGACCGCACGGTTCCTTGGTATGATGACACCATGTGCGCCCGCCAGATTTGCCGTTCGGATAATCGCGCCGAGATTGTGCGGGTCCTCTATATTGTCCAGCAGAAACAGAAAAGGCGCCTCTCCCTTCTCTCCTGCCGCCTGCAGAATATCCTCTACCTCGGCATAAGCATATGCTGCGGCATATGCTATGACTCCCTGATGCTTTCCGGTCTCCGAAATTTGATCCAGCCGTTCCTTCGTCACAAATTTTACCGGAGTGCCATTTTTCTTTGCCTCTCTTTTTATTGTCATGACCGGCCCGTCCTGACAGCCGTCAAGCAGATACAGCTTATCAATCGTCCTGCCTGCGCGATACGCCTCTATCACGGCATTTCTGCCCTCTATGGTAAATTCTTCATACCCCATGCAAATATCTCCTGTTTTCTATTGGTCGCCCATGGCATCCTCTAAACTGTTACAACGCTATGTCAAGAGCTGCAAGCCCTTCCTTTACCAGTACAAGAATCCTGTCAAAATTTCCGGTAAGATACAAATAACCGATTAACGCTTCAAACCCTGTTGCCCTCCTATAATCGGACACACTGGCATTCTTTGCCATTGTATGAGGCTTTGCATTGCGCCCCCTTTTATATATCTCTTTTTCCTCTTCTGTCAGATGCAGCAGAACAGCTTCTATCATATCAGACTGTGTCTTTGCCTTTACAATACTGCTCGTCTTTTTATGCAGCGCATTTGCCGACCTGTTGGCACGCTCCACCACTACTGTCCTGATAATCAAATCATAGACAGCATCGCCGACATAGGCAAACGTGAGTGGTGAATAGCTTCTGATGTCCGTCTCCTCCACAGCAAATGCTTCCTTTATTTTGTCAAGCACATTTACGCTTTCTTCCATTTTACCCCTTCTCTGGTATCTTCCAGTATAATGCCTTTGGAAAGCAGCTCCTCCCGAATCGCATCTGCTGTTGCAAAATCCTTTGCCTTCTTCGCCGCTTTTCTCGCCTCAATACGCTCCAGCACATAGCGTTCCAGTTCCGGGTCGGCTTCCTCCTCCTTGCTGTCAAACAGCCCCAGAGAAAGCACCTCTTCAAAGCTTTTTGCCAGTGCAAGCTTCGTGCAGTCCGTCATATCTGCCTTCAGCATATCATACAGCGCCGTAATCGCCATGGCAGAATTGAGGTCGTCGCAGAGTGCATCCGCAAAGCGCCTTTGATACGCCGTATACTTATCCTGTTCGAGCTCTCCCTCCTCTTTTAAATCCGCAATCCGCTTCACCAGCTTATTGTAGGCCGCCGCCATGTTATCCAGCGCCTCATAAGAGAAGGTAAGAGGCTTGCGGTAATGGGACTGTAAACAAAACAACCTGTATACCAGCGGATTGTAACCCTTTTGCTCCAGCAAAGAAACCGTCAGAAATTCTCCCTTGGATTTGCTCATCTTGCCTGTTTTGTCGTTGAGATGATGCACATGGAACCAGTAATTGCACCATTTATGGCCGAGATAAGCTTCGCTTTGGGCAATTTCATTGGTGTGGTGAGGAAAAATATTGTCCACGCCGCCACAGTGAATATCCATATATTCTCCCAGATGCTTGATGCTGATGCTGGAGCACTCTATATGCCAGGGATATCCCATGCCCCATGGAC
>CAMWUP010000231.1 GCA_947177465.1 uncultured Lachnospiraceae bacterium | reverse complement strand
CCATTATGGTGCGCGGTCTGTTCCACACAATCGGCGGCTACCTCTACTGGATGGATTACATGCCGGAAAATTTCCCGCAGAGTCTGGCGGCGCTTTACCCGATTATTTACAATTACAGTTATATCCTGATAGAAGGCGTTATCACCATTCTCCTTCTGAAAATTCCCGCAGTCGGCAAAATGTTCAAACGGCTGCAGGCGATAGCCGTTTCTGATTAGCTTTCAGATAGTCACACAGGCCGAAAGCCCCAGAGCTGCTGCTTTGGGGCTTTCCTGCCCGTTACGGTGGGCTGCTCCGTTCAAGCTGCTGCATTACGGCTTTTTATTTCTTGTCGCTTATCCCCAACAGATAATCCGCGGACACGCCGTAAAGCTCGCACAAACCATATACCATAGCAACCGGCAGAGCATTGACTCCCGTCTCATACCGTGAATATACCCTCTGGTCGATATTGAGACTTGCCGCTACCTGTTTCTGCCCATAGTCATGGTCTTCACGCAGTTCTTTCATTCTGCGCAGATACTTCCTGTTTTCCATTGCCTATCCTCCTCTTTTGCTTGAATGGTTACATTTTAATTTTACCATTGCTACTACAAAAAGGAGGTTTTTACTACTTATCTGGTCTAAGGAAGCGTCCCTAATATTACCAAATTCTTCCACAAACGCCTAAGCCGGCACCGTACAGCCGAGGTAAAAGGAATACAACATTCTCTCCTTCACCTTTTTTCCGGTAAGGCTTTCCAACGCTTCCTCATAATAATCAAGCTGTACCCTGTATCGCTTTACCAGTTCTTCCGGCGCTTTTATGACGTCAGTTTTATAATCCAAAAGCACCAGACCGTCCTCTTCCTCAAAGAAAGCATCCACAATTCCCTGAATCAGCACGGTTTCCTTTGCCGGAAAGAGATTTTCCCCGTCGGGACGGCTTTTGTCCTTCAGCCTTGCCGCCGATATACCGTACACAAAGGGCTGTTCCCTGTACAGCTTTCCGGACGTCGCGGCAGCGCGCATCCGCTTTGCAAGAGGCGTCTTAAAAAAATGCAGAAGCTTGTCCGGTCTTACCGCTTCTCTGTATTCTTCTGAAAGACGACCCTCAGCCATAAAAGCATCCATAGCCTCTTCAACGGATTTTCTGTCCTCGTACTCTCTGGTAAAATCCAAAAGCTCCATCACCCTGTGAACGGCGCTTCCCCGGGTGGTACCGGAAATATCTTCTTTTTCGCGCATAAACTTCGGCACATAGGGCTTTATCTCTTCCTGTGGAAACAGTTCCTTCGCAGGCTCCTCCTGCCCGCTCTCCATCGCCGCCTTTTTCAATTCCGAGACGGTTGTTTTGGTGTACAGGTTCTCCAGACTCTTGTGCGGATACTCGTAGGCAAAACGCTCCGATAAAAGGGCAAGCGCCGCTTCATCCACAGGCTGCGCTGCATCTGTCAGTTGAAACCGTCTGCCCGCTTCTGATACGCCTTCCTTCAATTCCGCAAGCGCAAGCTCCTCCAGCGTGGTCACTGTAACCTGTGGAAATACCGGCAGCAGATAATCCAAAAAGCTGGACGCGCCTGTCAGACGGGTATATGTCATCTCCCCGCCGCTTTCCCTCTCTTCCTCCAGACGTGCCTGCGGTTCCTCTTCCACCCCTGTCAAAATCAGCTTCTCCTTTGCGCGGGTCATCGCCACATAGAGCACGCGCAGCTCCTCCGCAAGATTGTCCTGCTTCAGCTTGGCGGACAAGACGTTTTTGCGCAGGGTTTTACTTTTCACACGCTGCACAGGATTGACATAATCCGTTCCGATTCCCAAATCCACATCCACAATCAGCGCCCGTGAAGCATCCTGCATGTTAAAGCGCTTCGACAGCCCCGCCACAAACGCCACCGGAAACTCTAAGCCTTTACTTTTATGAATACTCATAATACGCACTACGTCCGCATTTTCATCCAGTGTCCCCGCCTCGCCGTAATCCACGTGGTATTTTTCCATTTGCTCGATATAGCGCACAAAGTGAAACAGCCCGTAATAGCTGTTCTTTTCAAAGCCCGCAGCCTTTGTCAGCAGCATTTCCACATTGGCAAGCCGCCGACTTCCCGCAGGCAGGGCAGCCACATATGCCGGATAATCATAGTCATCCAACAGCCGCTTTAACAGCTCATGAATCGGCATATATGCCGTATAGCGCCGGTATTTTGCAATCTGCTCCAAAAAGTCCCTGCACTTTTCCTGAAGCACTGTATTTACAGGCTTTTGCCCGCCCGCTTCAGCCGCCACCAGTTCCTTTCTGTCTGTACAGCCGCTCATTTGACCGGCTGCATTTACCTCCCCGCCGCCTGCCAAATCCGCCTCTTCGCCGCTTTCTCCCGCACACGCCCGCAGACAGTCGTACAGATACGCGCCGCTCTTGTCAGCGCTTCGCACAAGCGCCGCCTCTTCATCCGAAAAATCACCAAATATGGACTTCATTGCTCCAAACAAAGGAATGTCCTGCAGGGGATTGTCCAACACACGCAGAAACATAAGGATATCTCTGATTTCCTTCGCCGCAAAATAGCCCGTCTTGCCGGAAACGTAGGCGGGAATCCCTTCCTTTTCAAACACTGCACGAAACTCCTCATCCCAGCCGCTGTTGGTACGAAGCAGCACCACAATATCCCTGTATGCTACGGGACGCAGTCCGCCTGTCTCCTTATCCGTCACCATAAATTCCTGCTTCAGTCTGCGGATACGTGTGGCAATCCCCAATGCCTCCACCTGCTTTGCGTTCCACTCCGCCCCCCTTTGCGGCTTCTCAAACAGAATCAGCTCACTCTCACAGCCTGCATTTTCCGGATAAACCGCACCGGCGTAAAGCGCGGCTGCATCATCATAGACAATCCCGCCCAGTTCACTTGTCATAATTTTCCCGAAGACCTGATTGACGGTATCTACCACTTCCATACGGCTTCTGAAATTTTTATGCAAATCAATCCGGCGCAGTCCGCCCTCTTTACCGGAATAGGTATGATATTTTTCCAGAAAAAGCTCCGGTCTTGCAAGACGGAATTTGTAGATGCTCTGCTTGACGTCCCCCACCATAAAGCGATTGTAATTGCCGTCCTCCTCGCCGGAGACCGCCTTCAGCAGATACTCCTGCACCAGATTGCTGTCCTGATATTCGTCAATCAGTACCTCCGCAAAATAGTCCCTGTATTCTAGCGCGGTTTTGGTGGGCACTACCTGCCCGTCCTCCGTCTTTTTAAGCAGAACCTGCAAAGCAAAATGCTCCATGTCGGAAAAATCGAGCAGCTTTTTTTCCCGCTTCTTTTCGTCCAGACGTGCCTTGAAATCCAGGCATAAATCCACCAGCGCGCACACCGCCTCCTCACAAGCCCCAAAGCGCTTAAGTCCCGCCTCAAGGGGAAGCAGGAAATAAGCTTCCTCCAGTTTTTTCAAGGTCTCCTTTACGCCTTCGCGCAGCTTCTTTACCCTGTCTCTTTTTGCGGGAGACACTGTGTCGTCTTTTTTTGAGGACAGTCTGCCGAAGGACACCGCCGGTATGTGAAGCGCAAATTCCGGCAGGGTTGAAAGGGAAAGCAGCCCATGGAGCGCCTCCGCCTCCTTCTCCATCAGTTCCCCATACATGTAAGGACCGTCCGGCTCTTCACAGACAGCCACTGCTTTTTCCATATCCTGATACAGCGCATGCAGCGTGCGTTTTAAGTGGGCGAGCAGATACTTTCCCACCTCTGACTGCTCCAGCTCCTCCACCGTGGAAATCCGGTAATCCTCTTTTCTCTCTGAAAGCCATTCCTCCGGAAAAGGAAAGCTTAAGGCATACCGGTATAAATCCAGAATATGCTCCTCCAGAACGCTCTCCCTGCCAGCCGGACAATAATATTCCACACAGTTTAAAAACGCCTCCTCGCCTGTGGTAAAGCGCTCCTCCAAAAGCTGTGCGAGTACATCCTGTTTTAACAGCTCCAGCTCTCCCTCGTCAGCAACCCGAAAGGCAGGGTCCAGTCCGATATCCTGAAAATTATTGCGCAGCACAAACAGACAGAAGCTGTCTATAGTGGTAATCTGGGCATTGTGCAATAACGCCGCCTGTCTCTGCAGGTGCTCGTTCTCTCCATCCTCCGAAAGCCTTTCCAGAATAGCGGCACTGATTCTCTCCCGCATCTCCGCCGCCGCCGCATTGGTGAAGGTCACAATCAAAAGCCTGTCAATGTCCACAGGATTCTCTTTCCTGCACACCATCTGTACAATACGCTCTGTCAAAACCGCAGTTTTTCCTCAGCCTGCCGCCGCAGATACAAGAATGTTACACTCATGCAGCTCAATACCCTGCTTTTGTTCAGGTG
>CAMWUP010000230.1 GCA_947177465.1 uncultured Lachnospiraceae bacterium | reverse complement strand
ACCTCTCTGATGGAGCATTTAAAACGTTCCTTAGATTACATCATCAACCACAAGGGACCGCATAGTCTTCCGTTAATCGGACGTGCGGACTGGAATGACTGCCTGAACCTTAACTGCTTCTCCGAGCATCCCGGTGAATCCTTCCAAACCTTCGGTCCCAGTGAAGGTCCGGTTGCCGAATCCGTATTCATTGCCGGTATGTTTGTGAAATATGCGGAGGAATACGCGCAGCTTGCAGAGCTTATGGGCGATACTGGCGAGGCAAAGAGAGCACGCGATGAAGCTTCCATTATGTATGACGCTATTTTAAAGGATGGCTGGGACGGCGAATGGTTTGTCCGCGCTTATGACGCATACAGCAACAAGGTTGGCTCCAAAGAATGTGAAGAAGGACAGATTTATATTGAACCTCAGGGCTTCTGCATACTGGCCGGCGTCGGTGTCGAAGAAGGACTTGCCGAAAAAGCGCTGAACTCCGTAAAGGAAAGACTGGACACCGATTACGGCGTTATGATTTTACAGCCCGCTTACACCAGGTACCACCTTGAGCTTGGTGAGATTTCCTCCTATCCGCCCGGATACAAGGAAAATGCCGGTATCTTCTGCCACAACAATCCCTGGGTGTCCATCGCCGAGACCGTTATCGGACGCGGTGAGCGCGCTTTTGAAATTTACAAAAAGACCTGTCCTGCTTACGTAGAGGACATCAGTGAGATTCACCGCACTGAGCCCTATGTATACTCTCAGATGGTGGCAGGCAGAGATGCCAAATTCCACGGCGAGGCAAAAAACAGCTGGCTGACCGGTACTGCGGCTTGGACCTTTGTTAATATCTCCCAGTACATTCTGGGCGTATACCCTACTCACACAGGATTGTCCATCAATCCCTGCGTGCCGAAGGATTTTGGTGACTTTAAGCTCACCAGAAGCTTCCGCGAAGGCATTTACCACATCGAGGTGAAGAATCCTTCCAACGTAGAAAAGGGCATTGCCTCCATGGTTGTGGATGGCAAACCGGTAGACGGCTGCATAATCCCTTACGAAAAAGGCAAGACCGTTTACAATGTTACCGTTACTATGGGATAATTCAATATCCCTTTAGTATAATTCCTCTTTACAGTTACGTCAAAACGGCAGGATATCACAGCTATCCTGCCGTTTCACGTTCCATTTTTTATTAACGCGATTTCCTTCACACTTTACATAAGAGGCGCAATCAGATTGCATATTCTCCCCAGCAGCCGCCCTCCTACAGGCAGCGCTTCATAGTACCCATCTTCTATCCGCATACATTTCTGCAGCGTCGCTTGAAAGTCCGCTTCTACATCTGCAACGACTGCATTTTTATAAAAATAAGCTCCACATTCAAAATGGTGATAGAGGCTTCTGTAGTCCAGATTAATCGTGCCCACCACTGCTTTACAGTCATCGGAGGTAAACACCTTTGCATGGACAAAGCCCGGCGTATACTCATAAACCTGCACACCCGCCGCAAGCAAAGAGGGATAATAGCTCCTCGCAATGGCAAAGGCGTACTTTTTATCGGGAATATGCGGCAGTATCAGCTTGACATCCACCCCCCTCTGCGCAGCAAACTTTAACATCATCAAAAAACTGCTGTCCACGATAAAATATGGCGTCATGATATGCACATACTCCCGCGCCGTATTTAAAATGTCCATATAGACCTTCTCCGCCAGATTCTCCTTTCTGTTCGGGCCATCTCCATAGGGAATCACATACCCATTCACATCCTTACACACACAACGATTCAAGTAAGCTTTATAATCACTCGGCTTTTCCAGAATATCCCATGTCCTGAGAAACATCATGGTAAAGCTGTCCACAGCATCACCCGTAATCTTTACCGCCACATCCTTCCAGTGACCAAAGCGCTCCCTCTTATTGATATATTCATCCGCCAGATTCACACCGCCGGTATAGGCGACCCTTCCGTCAATGACCAATATTTTTCTGTGGTCACGGTTATTCTGATGCGTAGACAGCATGGGAACAATCGGTGCAAATGCTTTCGTTCTGATTCCGAATTTTTCCATCTTTGCAGGATAATTGTAAGGAAGCAGCAAAAGGGAACACATGCCGTCATACATAAAACGCACTTCTACTCCCGATTTCACTTTTCTTTTCAAAATTTCCAGAATAGAATCCCACATTACGCCGCGCTCCACAATGAAATATTCCAGAAAAATAAATTTTTCAGCTCTTTCCAGTTCCTCAAGCATATCCTTCCATTTATCTTCACCAAGCGGAAAATAAGTGTTTGTACCGCTTCTGTATGCCGGATAACCGGCGTTTGACAAATATGCCGCCAAGCGCCCTGCCTGACTGTCACTGTCCATGATTTCCTGCAGGACGCTTTCCTCCTGACTCACATACTGCGCCGACTCCTCTATCACTTTGTTCATTTCCTTTTTCAGACCTCTGCTTCCCATATTTTTATCCACAAAAAGAAAAATGATAGTTCCAAACACAGGCAGCGTGCAGATAGGAATCACCCATGCAATTTTAAACTCCGGCAAATCCTCCTTATTTATCAAATATATCAATACCGCAACGCCTGCCGCCGTCATAGCGCTGAAAACAAAAGTGGTATACCTGCCCAGCCATATAAAGCTGGAAATCAAAATCGACGTCTGCACCAGTATGGACAGGAAAATAATCATTGTCCTGCTAAATACAATCCTAAAAAATACCTTTAGAAATTTCTTCATCTGTATACCTGTCTGCGCGCTGCGGCGCGCATCAAATTCAATAGTTGAATACACATTTTTACTCAACCAGATACCTCCACATACTGCTTTTATTTTAGCTTTTTAATGAGGAAAGGTCAATGCACTGCATCCATTCTTCCATCTTTTCTATCATCATCTCATTTTTTAACGAAAAAATCATAAAAACACTTGACATTTTACATATGTCCATGTAAAATATTTAATGTTGCAGGTGTGATTATTCATGCAGCGGCATGTGCGTTTAGCTCAGCTGGATAGAGCGTTTGGCTACGGACCAAAAGGTCGGGGGTTCGAATCCTCTAACGCACGTTGTATGTGCGTTATGCACGTAGTTTGTGCATTGTGTACGTTGTTTTGTAAATGCAGGATACCTTAATGGGGATTCCTGCGTTTTTCGTTTCAAACCAAAGTACATGTATAAAAAATAGAATTAGGGAAACGCTGATTAAGCGTTTCCCACACCGGATTTTCGCCGAAAGGCGGTAATTCCTCTGCTGCTCTCACAAATTAACAGTGCACAATCCATCACAATCGGGATATGCATGGAAAGGACAACTATGCGTTTTGATATGCATTGTCATACCAAAGAAGGTTCATTAGACGGTAAGATTCATTTAGCTGATTACGTCGCCCTGTTAAAGGAAAAAGGCTATCAGGGCATGCTGATAACTGACCACAATTCCTATCAGGCATACAGGTATTACAAAAGGCACAGACAAGAACCTGCTTTTGAGGATTTTGTCATTTTAAAGGGAATTGAATACGACACCATAGACGCCGGACATGTTCTGATTATTATGCCGGAATATATCAAACTGCCTATTTTAGAGCTTCGTGGTCTTCCCGTATCGATTTTAATTGAGATTGTGCATTTTTTTGGCGGTATTTTGGGACCAGCGCACCCTTGCGGGGAAAAATACTTAAGTCTTTGCAATACGAGACGCTACCGTAAAAATCCCCATATCCTGAAAGAGTTTGATTTCATGGAAATATTTAACGCCTGCGAGCCCCCCTCTGCAAACGAAGCTGCAGCAGAACTGGCATCTCGTAACCGTCTGCCGGGTTTTGGCGGAAGCGATTCTCACAAGCATGACTGTGTCGGCTCCGCATTTACGGAGGTTCCTGATGATATTCAGACAGAATCCGACCTTATCCGCTATGTCCGCCAAAAACGGCCTGTTAGCTGCGGCGGCGTTTATTACCACGGAACTACCAGAGAACGTATCGGCTCTCTGAATAATATCCTCGTATACTCCTTCTGGGTGTATAACAAGGCTGCCGGACTTAGGCGATATCATAAGCGAAGACTTGCTTTTAAAGATTATAAAAAAGAATCCCGCAAGTCACGTTGTTCCGCTTAAAACGAAAAAGTAAAATATTTGTTTATAATTAAACGGGATAATCGCAAATGTAGCGATTATCCCGTTTTTGTAACTTTTTACTGCTGGTGGCCGGACTTGAACCGGCACGATGTTGCCACCGAGGGATTTTAAGTCCCTTGCGTCTGCCTATTCCGCCACACCAGCATAGGCAAATTGATAAATCATGGGGCCTATAGGGCTCGAACCTATGACCCTCTGCTTGTAAGGCAGATGCTCTC
>CAMWUP010000229.1 GCA_947177465.1 uncultured Lachnospiraceae bacterium | reverse complement strand
GAGTAACGGTTACCATCTCCGCCGGCTTCCAAATCCTGTTTGTTCAGATTTTCCAGTTCCTCAGAGGTAATCTTGCCGGTATAGCCGATAATCTGTGAAAAATAGATGCTGTCCACATACCGTCTTACATGGTCCTCCTCTATGGACACACCGTCCAAATCGGACAGATTTTCCATAATGACCGCCCTTGTCTCCTCGCTGATATCCTTTGCAACAGTGGTTCCTATGTATTTCTGAAAAGCAGTCTGACTCATGGCATAGCGGATGGTTATCATTTTCAGCAATTCATCTTTGGTGTATCCCTGCCCAACAATAAATTTGCTTTTGCTGTCATCCGGATCCTCATACGCACCGATTGCATAGCGTATGCCAAGCGCTTCTATCACCTCATCCGGCGTTGCTGTCTGCTGCTCTAAGGATAAATCCTGCACATAGCTTTCTCCGTAGACATCAGCCAGAAAACGAAGTCTTCTGGTATCAGTTGTCATGCTGAAAGCAAACTCCCCGTTTTCATCCAAAACGATACCAAAATCGGTAACTACATCGTCACCATTTTTTTCAATCATCTTAATCAGCTTGTAGATATTAGCGTTTAGCAATTTGTTTTTGTTTTTTCCGGTTTCATAGACATCTTCTATTTTTACAGAATAGGCAAGCTCGTTATATGCCAGAAGTTCTCCATTCCTGTCATAAATATTTCCTCTTGCCGCTGCCACTTCCCTTGTCTTTTTACTCTGCAGGATAAAATCCTCCAGAAATTCCGCCCCTCTGACAATCTGCAGATTAAATAACCTGTACGCCAGAATACCGCCCAGCGCCAAAACCACCAGCGCCATCACGGTCAGACGGCTTGTCAATATAAAAATAATCCGTTCCTTTATTCTCTCAAACAAATTTTTGAGCACCTCTTTTTTCTCTATTCTCCAGCCGCACGTTAATGAAAAGAATACATGGGTATAAAAGGAGAGTCACTATCGTCGTATATACAGCCTCCGGCAAAATAACATGAACAAAGAAATAGGAAAAGTCCAGTCTTCCGCGAAGCAGAAACATACATATGTAACAAATAATACTGTAGGACAAATCGCTTACCACAATCAAGGCAAGCGGAAGCTTGATATCTTCCGGATAAAAACCGACGGAAAATTTGCCGTTTAAATAGCCGATGTACATCATAACCAGCGAATAAAAGCCGATTACATCGCCAAAATAAATATCACAGAGCAGTCCGCAGAAAAAACCGATTACCAGTCCTTCCTTTTCCCCTCTCATAAAACCAAAGGATGCCGTCAGTACAATCAGCAGATTGGGCACAATGCCGTTAAACGCAATTCCCTGAAAAACAGTGCTCTGCAGAAGAAAACAGAACCATATTAAAAATCCTACCGCAATTTTACGTCTCAATCGATACCCCTTCTTATTCTGACACCGTCTGTTTTAATTCCAGTATTATCAGCACTTCATCTAAATGTTCAAAATCCACTGCCGGCGTCACCGAGCCGGATTTTGTCAGCTTATTGGAGTCCAGGTTGATTTCGCCTATGTAACCGATAAGTATCCCGGGAAGATACTTGTCGCTGATATCGGAGGTTACAATCTTATCTCCTGTTACCACCACACCGGCGCTGTCCAAAAGCTGCGAAAAACGAATCAGACCATTCTGCATCATCGACAAATCACCGGATACAATCAGCATATCGCCTGTAGCCAGCATCTGACCGGTTACATTGGAATTGTCCGAGATGATGGAAGTAACCTTTGCCCAGTTGGGACCGACAGAAACAATCCGTCCTACCAGCCCGCCGTTTTCGCCTCCTGCAATCACATTCATATCTACGGCGAGACCATCCTCCTCCCCCTTGTCAATGGTAAAGGAATGATACCAGTTGCCAGTATCCCTGGCGATAATCCGCGCCCCGATTTTGTCATATTCTTCATACTGTCCATCCAGCTTGTACAGCTCTCTGAGCGTGTTTAATTCATGCCACCCCTGCTGAAGCTGGGTATTCTCCAGTGTAAGCTCTGTCACCTGACGCCTTAACTCTTCATTTTCCTCCAAAAGCGCTCTGATTTGCACCAGTTCATCAGAGCGCGCAGACAGCCAGCTTCCCACACTGCTTAAGCCCTTCTGGAAAGGAACAATCACATATCCGACTATGGTATTCAGCGGTTTATTAAAAATATCCGTGCTGAAAGTAACCAGCATCATGACGGTGCACACAACCGTTAAAATAAAAAGGAGATATTTACCGGGTATCGTAAACCTCTCCCCTTTTTTCTTGATTATCGGGCTCATTTACTCATTCCTTCAATGGCATATGCTACGGTCTTATAGTTTTCATCCTTTATGATTTTGGAAAGTCCCATTACCACGCTTTCCAGAGGTGTTTCGGATACATTGACCTTCAGTCCCGTCCCCTTTGCAATCTGTTCTCCCAGATGGCTTACCTGTGATGCGCCTCCGGTCAGATACACGCCATGACGGTAAATATCCGCGGAAAGCTCGGGCGGTGTTCTCTCCAGAATCACCTTTACGTTGTCAATGATGGTGTTAAAATGCTCCTCTAAAGATTCGTTGACCAGTGCAGTGGGAATCTCCCGCTCTACCGGCAGTCCGGTTACAATATCCCGTCCATAAACCACGGCTCCGGTATTTTCTTCCTCTAAGGATTTCAGCGCTATCTTGACATTTTCGGAGGTCTTTCCGCCGATAATCAGAGAAAATTCCCTTCTGATAGCATTTTTAATCGCCTCGTCAAACTTCAGCCCGCCCACCTTAATCAGGCGGCTTAAGACGATGCCGCCCAACGAGAGAATGGAAATCTCCGTTGTATCATAGCCCACGTTTACCACAAGCACGCCCTGGGAATTCTTGACGTCAATGTCCATACCCAGACCGTCTGCAACAGCCTTCTCTACCACCATAATCTTGCGCGCCCTGACGTTTGCATCCCGAATCAAATCATAAAAGGCTCTCTTTTCTACCTCTGTCACATCTGTTGGAACCGCAATATAGTAGTCTGCAGGACGCACATTGCCCTTCATCAAATCACTTAAGAAATAGCGTACCAGCGTTTCCATATTTTTGATATCTGCAATAACGCCATTACAGAGCGGATAAGAAATATGAATATTCGCCGGCGCTTTCTCATACATTTCAAAAGCAGAGTTGCCATACGCAAAAATATTGTTCTTGTTTTCGACGGCAATCATATTTTTTTCCACCATAACGCTGTCGTCGTTCCTGCTGTAAATTTTAATGTTGTTGGTACCTAAGTCGATACCGAATGCATTGTTCGCCAAATGAATGACCCCTTTCTACAGGTAACCTTGTTCCTTGAAACTGATATATTTGTTATCCCCAATTATGATATGGTCTATAAGCGGAATATCCAGTTTCATGCCCATTTCATAAATGGATTTGGTCACTGACATATCTTCCTTGCTGGGAGCAGGGTCCCCGCTCGGATGATTGTGAATCAGAATCATGTGTACGGCTTCCGCCCGCAGCGCCTCGATAAATACCTCCCGCGGTGATAAAAGGGAGGACCTTACCGTTCCACGGGAAAGCTCTGTCTCCCTGATGAGATGTCCTTTTGCATCCAGCATCAGAAGATACACACATTCCCTTCTCTTATGCCGCAGCGTCTCCATGTAATATGCCGCCACTGAGCCGGAGCACGCAAAGGTAAGACTTTCTCCTGCCGTTGCCCTTGCCATGCGGGTACACAGCTCGGCAATACATTTAATCTGGATTGCCTTCACCTTTCCAATGCCTTTGATTCGAAGAAGCTGTTCCAGGCTCAGCCTGTGCAGCCCGGGAAGCCCCTGCCTGCCATTTGCAGCAATGTCCAAAATATGGGCGGCAAGCTCTTCCACCCCTTCCTCACGGCTTCCGGTTCTCAGCAAAACCGCCAACAGCTCACATTCTGTCAGATTTTCCGCCCCAAACTGCATAAATTTCTCGTAGGGGCGCAAGTGTACCTGGTTTTCCTTTTGTTCCTGTTTTTTTCTGTTCATACGCATCCTCCTGCACACAGAGCCTTCTTTTACGTATGAACTCCTCTTAGGTAATTCTTGTGAATATTAACGGATAAATCGGTATACGACAAGCGAAATAATAACGCCGATTACACTCGCAATCGTTATCTGAATTTTCAAACCAAAGGTCAGTAGGATAAATCCCAAATCCAGTACAACGGGCTCACTTAAACCGAAAGCCTGTCCATAGTTTAGCCATGTACCATCAAAGTATGTGCCGATAAAGCGGCCAATTACAAATCCGATTAGTACCAGTAACACCAATGTCCAGTTCCATTTTTTCAAAGCCCTGCCCTCGCTTCTCTCTTTTGTCAGAATACATAATATTCACA
>CAMWUP010000228.1 GCA_947177465.1 uncultured Lachnospiraceae bacterium | reverse complement strand
TTCTCATGCATATCCAGAATCTTGGGATTTTCCAAATTCTGATAATTCATGGAAATCGCCTTTGCCACTCGCTCCGTAATCATTTTCATGCGAACGTAAATAAAGTAGTAGTCTCGCCTGTTGTTTGAAAAATCATCCAATCCCCATACCACTATGTAGAAGACCGCAAGTACCAGAAGCAGCTTTACCAAAGGCATGATATCCTTATCCGTGCTTTCCGCCTGCAGCATCACCAAATCAATCACATATTTTCTGGCGAAAGAACCAAGCACCTGCATAAAAGAATTCGCAGCCATACCGATTACAATAAAAATAATCAGTATTGGCTTGTACTTTCTAATATTTTGAAAGCAATATCTGATATTACTTGGAATCCCATACTCCCTGTGAAGCGGATTCTCCGCTTGTTCTTCTTTCTTCTTTTTCATGATAATCTCCATTCCTGCATCAAAATTTATTTTTCACACGCATTCCCCATAAGGAAACGCTGATGAAAGTATTTCATTTTACTCTTGCTGCGTCTGTGTATGAAAGCAGAACATGCTTGAAGAGAAACCGCCTTACAAAAAAACCCGCCATTGTTACAACAACAGCGGGTATCATTACGTATATTTTGTTTCGGCTGCTTATACAGGCAAATTTGATGTGCTTTTCAGAATGGCTTGATATAAAAGAAAGAGTTCTTTCTCTCTAAGCCAATTTCCCTGTGATTGATTATCTGCTCCGTACTTCCGATAAACAAAAGACCGCCAGGTTTTAGTGTCCTTTCAAACTTCCGGTATATTTCCTCTTTTGCCTCTTCTGTAAAGTAAATCAGCACATTCCGGCATACTATCAGATGATATTCGGTGGGATAGATATCTTTTAACAGATTGTGCTCCCTGAATTCTACCCTGTCCTTGATTTCCTTGGAAATCTGATAAGAAGGACCTATCTTGGTAAAATACTTCCGTTTCAAATCATCCGGTACCCCTGCAACGCTCTTCTCACTGTAAAGACCAACCTTTGCCTTGGCAATCACCTGTTTATCCAAATCTGTTGCCAATATATGAATCTGACTCAACGGCAAGTGCTGCGACAATGCCATAACCAGCGAATACGGTTCATCGCCTGTAGAACACGCCGCACTCCAAATCTTTAAATTTTTGCCAAACCTGCCTATCAGCTCCGGAAAAATTTCTTTATCCAAAAGCCTCCACTGATCCGGATTGCGGTAAAATTCGGAAACATTAATCGTCAGATAATTGACAAATTCTTCAAATTTTACTTTATCTGTCTTTAACAACTGGACATACTTGTCATATTCCCGAAGCCCGTTTTTATTAATCAGCGTATCGATTCTGCGCTTCATCTGCTTTTCTTTGTATGCGTTCAAATCGATTGCCGTCAAATCATATATGGCTTTTTTGAAATATTCATAGTCATACGTCATGCAGGCAACCTCATGTCCACAATCTATTCTGCGGATTCCGCAGACTCTTTTTCAGCAGCAATTACAGCCTCAATGTCTACGGATACTGCTTCTGCATCTTCGTCCTCTTCTGCCTCCTCTTCCTTTGCAGGCTCAGGTGCAAACAGCGCTTTGATGCTTAAGCTGATTTTCTTATCCTCTTCATTGAAATCTACAATTTTTGCAGTTACGGAATCTCCCACCTTTAATACATCGGAAGGCTTCTCAACATGCTCCTTGGAAATCTGAGAAACATGAAGCAGTGCGTCCACACCGGGCTCTAACTCTATAAAAGCGCCAAAATCGGTCATTCTCGCCACTACGCCTGTAACCTCATTGCCGATGGCAAACTTCTCTGCAGCATCCTTCCAGGGATTCTGGTCGTCAAACTTAAGGCTGAGTGCAATTTTGCTGCCGTTGATTTCCTTGATAAGCACGGTAAGCTTATCGCCAACCTTAAATGCTTTCTTGGGATGCTCCACACGTCCCCATGACATCTCCGAAATATGAAGAAGACCGTCTGCACCACCCAAATCAACGAACGCGCCGAAATCGGTTACATTCTTTACAATGCCTTCCACAACATCGCCTTCATGGATGCGCTCAAAAAGCTCTCTCTGCATTTCCGCTTTTTTCGCAACGATGAGCTGCTTTCTGTCACCGATATATCTCCTTCTTCTAGGATTATATTCGCTGATGACAAATTCTATTTCCTGTCCGGCATATTTACTCAAATCTTTTTCGTAGGTATCCGAAACCAGACTTGCCGGAATGAAAATTCTCACTTCCTCCACAACAACGCTTAAGCCGCCCTCAAGCACCTGTGCAACGGTTGCTTTCAGAACTTCCTTGTTGTTAAACGCCTCTTCGATTCTCTTGTTGCCTCTGTCTGCTGCAAGACGCTTGTAGGTAAGGAGAACTTGTCCCTCTCCGTCGTTCACTTTCAGAACCTTTACCTCCATGGTGTCGCCCACTTTGACAACAGTGGTCAAATCCACACCGGATTCATTGGTATATTCGTTTCTGGTAAGGATACCGTCTGACTTGTATCCGATGTTGAGAACTATTTCTTCAGGCTTCACATCAATAACAGTACCTTCAACTACCTCTCCTGTGTGTATTGTCTTTAATGATTCTTCTAACATTTGTTCAAAAGTTAATTCTGACATAATTTTGAACCTCCTCAATAATTTTGTTTGGGGTCGAAGCCCCTGCAGTAATACCCACCAGTGAAACAGCTTTAGGTCGTTCTAAATGCAAGTCATCCAGTGTCTGTATAAAATAGGTATGCGGACACTCTTTACTGCAGATTTCATACAACTTTTGCGTATTGGAGCTGTGTCTGCCGCCTATTACTATCATGGCATCGACAGAGGCGGCAATTTCCTTTGCTTCCCTTTGTCTCTCCTCAGTTGCGTTGCAGATAGTATTCGCAACAGTAACATTATAGACTTTTTTCTTGAAAATTTCAACTATATAATGAAATTTATTGTAATTAAATGTCGTTTGAGACACAATGCATACATCTTTTCCCTCTTCCGACACAAAATTTTCAGCATCTTCAACCGTATTTATGACGACTGCAGGTGTCCTGCTCCAGCCCACAGTGCCTTCCACTTCAGGATGTCCCGGATTGCCGATTACCACAATCTGCCTGCCCTTCCCGCTCTCCTCCTCCACTATGCCGTGGATTCTCTTGACAAACGGACAGGTTGCATCTACAATCGAAAGCCCCTGCTTCTCTATCTGCTCATAGATATCCCTCGCGACGCCGTGCGCCCGTATAATGATGGTTCCTTTTTCCACCTTCTGCAATTCCTCACGGTTCTCTATGACCTGTACTCCCTTTGCACGCAGCTCCTCCACTACTTCTTCATTGTTGACTATGGCGCCATACGTATAGATATCACCGTTTCCAATCTGCCCGTAGACCGTTTCCACTGCACGCTTTACGCCAAAGCAGAATCCCATGTTTTTAGCCGCCAAAACTTTCAAATCAGATACCTCTTTTCTTTTCCCCGCATATTTTCATAATCGTTGCCATCACCTCTTCGACAGACATATTGGAAGAATCCACTAAAACAGCGTCCTCCGCTTGTCTTAAGGGAGACTCTTCTCTTGTCATATCCCTGTTGTCCCTCTCTATGATGTCCTGCTCGATTTTATCAAAATCGCATGTTATACCTTTCGCCGTAAGCTCGTCGTAACGTCTCTTTGCACGCACGGCGCTGCTTGCCGTCAAATAAATCTTCACATCTGCATCCGGCAGCACGCAGGTGCCGATATCCCTGCCGTCCATCACCACGTCCGTAGTCTGTGCAAGCTCCTTCTGCAGGCTCACCAGTTTTTTCCGCACGTTAGGCTGCTGGGAGCTTATGGAAGCCATGTTGCTCACTTCCTCCGTCCTTATTTGTGAATTCACATTTTTATTATTTAAATAGACTGTCTGTTCGCCATTTTCGTAGCGGATTGTAATATCCGCTTCCATGCAGCGGCTGCCCATGGACTCGGTATCTTCCTGCCCGATTCCCTCCCCAAGCATAAATAATGCCATGGCACGGTACATAGCTCCCGTATCCACATATATCATTCCCATTTTTTCAGCAAGCTTCCTTGCAATCGTACTTTTTCCCGCGCCTGCCGGCCCGTCTATCGCTACGCAAAAACTCATACTTTCTTCCACCTTCCTGTTTTTCTGTGTTAAAACTGTCCCGCTCCTTTTCCGGCAAGATACCCCGTGGACCACGCTATCTGCAAATTGAAGCCGCCCGTCACCGCATCCAAATCCAACACTTCTCCCGCGAAGAAAAGTCCCCGCACCTTTTTGGATTCCATAGTGGACGGATTGATATCCTTCACGGAAACCCCGCCCATCGTAATGACCGCCTCATCAAAGCCCCTGCAGCCGGTTATGGTAAGGGGCAGGCTCTTTATCAG
>CAMWUP010000227.1 GCA_947177465.1 uncultured Lachnospiraceae bacterium | reverse complement strand
GTACCAAGCATAACAGCACAATTGCCGCAATCACCGAGCTTTTATTCTTACAGAACCGCATCATGGCATCCTTAAAATAGCCGACCGGCTTGGTATCCAGCTTTTTGTCATGAATTACCTCGTCACGGTTATAAAATTCAAACTTCTCTTTGGGTATATTTTCTAAATCTATGTTATTCTTTACCATACTAGCGCTCCCCCATTCTGATTCTGGGATCTATAAACCCGTAGCTGATATCCACCACAATGCCTGCCGCCAGACCAATCAAAGTGTAAAAGGCAGACAGCAGCATGAAGAAATTATAGTCAAGCGCCGTGATAGAGTTGACATAGAGCTGTCCCACACCCGGAATACCGAATATCTTTTCAATCACCAAAGAACCGGATAGAATACTGACAAATTCACCTAGTATAATAGGGAATACCGGCACCATGGAGTTACGAAGCGCATGACGCACCGTAGCCTGCGCCCTGGTAAGTCCCTTTGTGCGGGCAAGCAGCATAAAGTCACTGGTCAAAACCTCAGAAAGCTCCGCTCTTGTATATCTCGCCAGACTGGAAATACTGCTAAAGCCTAACGCCAGTACCGCCGGCACCACCGACAGAAACATGGAGAAGGACAACCAGTCCGTACCACTGTTCATCTGCAGTGGAAAAAGCTTTAATTTAAAGCACAGAAGGTACTGTACCAAAAGCGCATATACATAGGAAGGAACCGAAATGCATACCATAATGACAGTTGAAATCACATAATCCTGCCACTTATTCTTTTTCAACGCCGCATAAATGCCTAAAAGCAATCCCAAAGGAACGCTGAAAATTGTAGAATAGATATTTACCATCAGGGTTGCCGGAATCTTGGACACGAATACCTTCCACACATCCTGTCCGCGGTAGAGTGCTTCGCTGATTCCCCAGTCACCGCCCAATACGCTTTTCTTTAAAAAGATGCCATACTGTACCAATATGGGTTTGTTGTAGCCTAATGCTTCTCTTCTCTGCCGGATTAGATTCATATCCTTTCCAAACTGCGCCGCATCTATCACAGGCAGAAGCTTTACCAGAACAAAGCATATAGTCAGTATGACGAAGAGTACAAAAAACATAAGGGCAATACGCTTCAGTACATATTTGAACATAAAAAACCTCCTCCGTTTTGTATTTATACAGCCTCTTCAGCAAACTGCAAAAGCTGTATAAACACAAAACCAAAACCCGGAGGGCAGTCTCCCGCCCTCGGGTTTGGTCTCATAAAACATTTGGTATTACACCAAAGTCACTATATTAGTTGTAATTCAAGGTGCCGCCCTGAGAAGCAACATACTCTTCCCATTCTGCATCGGTGTAATTGTAGGTCAGGTACTGTACGCCCTGATTTCCGTTACGTCCTACGCCGAAGATATACTCCTCTGAGTAGTACTGCACCTGCATACCCTTTAAGGTTGCATCAGATTCATCTACCAGCGGAATCATATCATAGGTAGCAAGTACTGCGCCCTCCAGCGCTACCAGAATTTCAAATCTCTCCTGGTCAACGCCGTCGCTGCTGCCTGCCGAGAAGGTACTTGCATTGCCATCCGCATCGATTATGGTGATGGCTTCACCACTCATGCAGTGCGTCCAATCCAGTACGGAAGCGGTATAATCAGTGCCGTTCAGGTTGATGGTAAGCATGTCAGCAGCAGTATTCCATGAAGGGTCATACTGATAATTGCTGGTTGTATATGCCTCCATCAGGTTGTAAGGATCCAGTGCGGAACCGGTCCAGCCTACGAAGAAGAGCATATCTACCTGATTTGCCCGCAGAGCATCTGCAAAGCCGTTGCCCAGTGTATCGTCCTTGGAGAAGGTCAGTTTGCCCTCTAAAGAGGTGCCAACCACTGCGTCGGTATAGCAGTTTACAAGGAACTCATAGCCCTTTGCATAGGTCTGGGACGTATTGTTCGGCAGACCAATCTTGATTTCAATGATATCATCTTCATCCATCAGACCGTCTGCAATGGCAATGTCATATGCTTCGTTGAAAAGCCGCTTTGCCATCTCCAGATTGTAGCCGGTGATGCTTTCAATCGCCTCGTCAACATCTGCATACATCTTGCCGTCGCCGATATCGTCGCTTACGCCCCAGAACTCAGCGAGTACCCACTTTGCTTCATCATTGGTGCGGTAGGTCGTACCATTCTCAGGGTCGGAAATAATCATGCTGGAGTACACACCGAATGCCGGATTAGCAGTAGGCAGAGTTGCCAGTGCAAATGCGGAACGGTCAAGGGCGAAGGACAGCGCCTGACGGAATTCCTTTACAGTCAGGATAGTCTTGTTGTAGTTTGCGCCAAGAGCCTGCTGTGCTGCAGTCAGAGCATTAAGGTCGGGATTCAGTGCCACAAAGTAAGTAGAATCCCCTGTTGTATAATACGTATAGTCGCTGGACTGGTAGGTCTCCATATCCTCTGCAGTCAGTCCATAGCCGTCAAGCTGTCCGCTTAAGAACATTTCCAGTCTGGTGGAAGCCTCTCCCACACAGTCATACTGAATCTTTGTGGTCTGATACTGTCCATCCACAATGCCGTGGAACAAATCGTTTCTCTCTAATACATACTGCTTATCAGCCTGGAAAGAAACCAACTTGTAAGGACCATAGGAAATGGTCGTCTCAGCAGAGGTTCCGTAGCTGTTCTGGTATACGCCGTCAACAACGCTCTCACACTGCTTGTAAAGCTCTTCATTTACCAGCCAGTTGCTGGTCAGTGCATACCGCAGGCTAAAGCCCTCTAACGGCTTTGTCAGAACAATGACAAACTCTGTATCGGAAAGTGCAAAAATACCAACCTCGTCAAAGCTCATCTCCGGATAGGTCTGTCCATAGTAGCAGAACTCTTCCCACTCGCGGAAAGCATAATCGCCCTGTCCAGCCTCGTAATCTGCCACGCTGACGCCGTTTAAGCCGGCGATAATGAATCGAATGCCTTCGTAAACCTCTTCATTTACTTTTACATAACCGTCTTCATCTGCCGCAGGCTCAAATACGTCCGCAAACAAATCCACGCCGTCCTTTACAAAAAGCTCAGGATATGCGCCGTAATATGCATCCAGTCCGTTGCTGCCCCATGTGCCGGTAGTATGGATGTTAATCAAAACATCTTTTCCGTCTACAGTGAAGTAACCGTCGTCGCTTACCGTCATATCCTCTACTGCAACATATTCTTCATCAAGATAGTCCGTGGAAATCATGGGTGACTGACCATACTGTCCCTGATACAGGTATTCTTTCGCGTTTACCAGCACCAGGCTGCTTGCATAAAGCGTATCGGCACGGTGATTCTGCGCCAGAGGATTTAAGAGAAGCTCTGCACTTGTCACATAATCCTGCGCCGTAATGGGTGTGCCGTCCTCCCACATCAAATCGTCACGGATGGTAATCTTCCATGCCTTTGCAGAGTCACCCTCTACCAGCCCATACTGTCCGATATAGTCCTGCGTCACCTCTACAGGATCACCTGCAGCCGCACCGGGAACCATTTCATAACCGTCCATGGTATCGTTGTAATCAAAAGTATAAAGGAACTCTGCCAGATAATAGCCCATTTCGTTTGAATCTGTACTGGTCTGGCTCTGATGCGGGTTCCAGTTTGTAGGGAAATCAGCCAGCGCAAGATTCAGAGTGTAAGAATCCTGAGACTGTTCTCCGTCCGTGCCTGCAGAACCGCTTTCCGTATTAGTAGCGGTATTCGTATCGTCAGCAGGCTCATTCTGCTTCTTGTCGCCGCATGCAGCCAGTGAAAACACCATCACGGAAGCGGTAGCAAGAGCAAGAATTCTCTTGGAAATCTTTTTCATAATACTTTCCTCCTTTTAAAATTTTGCCATCACATACTTTTTCACTTTATCGCTTTGCATTGCCACGTTAACAAAAAAGGATAGAATAATTAACCTACCCACTCCTTCATGCGTAACCTCAGCAACCTATGAAATTATATCATACGTGATTAACAGTCCTTAGAATAAGGTAAAATCGACAAAATGTCAAGAGCTTTTCAATAATTTACAGCACTATCACGTTAAAGTAAAAATGTTATTTTATACAATAATTTAAAGTCTTCTGATTATATATGTATATTTTTTTAATATTTATTAAAAAATCAGCTAAAAAATGCATAAAAATTCTTAAGCATTTTTTAGCCGGCTTTCTTACTGTTTTCCCTATTTTCCTTCTGCAAATACGTCCCTGTATTCACTGATGCCGCCAAGCTCCTCTTCTATTTTAAGAAGCCTGTTATATTTTGCCACGCGGTCGGAACGGCAGGGCGCGCCCGTCTTAATCTGTCCTGCATTAAGCGCCACCGCAATATCTGCGATAAAGGCGTCCTCCGTCTCCCCCGAACGGTGGGAAATCACCGCCTTGTAGCCGTTTGTCCGCGCCAGCTCCAC
>CAMWUP010000226.1 GCA_947177465.1 uncultured Lachnospiraceae bacterium | reverse complement strand
CTTTTATTGTGGACCTGACCTCCCGTATGAAGATTGGGCAAAAGAATCGGCTTTCCGTGACGGTGAGCAATGATGCGGAGCCTAACAGCCGCTGGTATTCCGGAGCAGGAATTTACCGGCATGTGCATCTGCTGACGGCGCCTATGCTTCATATTGCTTCCCATGGGATATTTGCCTATACGGATCACATCGTGGGCGAAGATGCATTTGTGACCGTGGAAGTTACAGTGGAAAATCATACGGCGGAGGATAGGGATATATGGATTAATCTGCTGTTCTCACCAGTTGAGAGCGAGCAGGCTGGCGCCGGGAATACGATGGTGACAACACAAGCTAAGGCGGTGGGAGTTGTCAAGGTACATGTACCTGCAGGAAGTGAAGCAGTTGCAAGAACGCAGGTTATGGTAGAGAATGCAAAGATATGGGATATTGATTCACCGAATCTATATCAAGTTACCGCGCAGCTTGTGGAGAAACGACCGTCAAAAGGTGAAATTGTGGACGAAACAGGAGCGCTTGACAGTGGGCAGACGAATTTCGGCATCCGTACAATTTCCGTAGACGCAAAGAATGGATTTATGCTTAATGGCAGGACTGTCAAATTAAAAGGAGGATGCATTCATCATGACAACGGCATTTTAGGGGCAGCTTCATTTAAAGACAGCGAATACAGAAAAGTTAAGATGCATAAGGAGAACTGTTATAACGCGCTGCGGTTTGCGCATAATCCGGTATCTACGGATATATTGGATGCCTGTGACAGGCTTGGTATGGTGGTAATCAATGAAGCCTTTGACACTTGGAACATGCCCAAAAATATCCATGATTATTGCAGGCATTTTGAAAAGGAGTGGAAAGAAGAGCTGACAAGCCTTATCGTAAGGGACAGAAACCACCCGTCTGTTGTTTTCTGGTCTATCGGAAATGAACTTCCGGAACAGGGTGGCTTGTCGGATGGGTATCAGACCTCCGCAATGTTAGCTGAACAGGTTCGCGTACTTGACCCTACCCGCTTTGTAACGGGAGCACTCTGCTCTTTCTTTAGCGGACTGGATGACGAGGACAGAGGGAAATTCTGGAAGTCACTGATGCAGGAGGCGCAGGTAAACGGCGGTGTGCTGAATAATTTGGACAGTAAGTTCGGACGTGAAATCTGGAATGATTATACAGAAGGATTTGTGGCGCCGTGGGATGTAGTGGGGTATAATTATCTGAATTACCATTATGATAAGGCGGCGGAATTGTTCCCGAATCGCGTTATCTGCTGTACGGAAAGTAAACCGGGACAGATGGAGGAATACTGGGATGATGTTATGCGTCTGCCGTATGTAATTGGAGATTTTGAGTGGACCAGTCATGATTATATCGGAGAGGCGGGAATCGGCAAACGAATATATGTGGAGCCGGAGAATACAACGCAGGCTGGACAGATGATGCATGATGCGTCTTATCCGTGGAGAACAGCAGGGACAGGCGAATTTGATCTATGCGGATTTGAAAAGCCGCAGCTTGCCTATCGCAGAATTATCTGGGGCTCCGATGAAACCTATATTGCGTGTCACAATCCTGCCAATTATGGAAAAACAGAGTTTCTGGGTCGTTATGCATGGCAGAACTGCGCCAATAGCTGGACATGGCAGGTGGCAGAGGGCAGTCCTGTAAGGGTGGAAGTATATTCTGCGGCTGAGGAAGTAGAGCTTTTCTTAAATGGTGAGAGCATCGGAAAGAAGAAGTCGGGAAAGGAAAACCATATGAAAGCCAATTTTGAACTGGCGTATCGGCGGGGCGTTTTAGAAGCCGTCAGCTATACAGACGGTCAGGAGATATCCAGAGACCGGATTTTTTCCGCGGGAGATATAGCCGGACTGAAAATCACCGTGGATAACAGAGCATTGCATCAGGCAGTACTGCCGGCGGACGGTCAGTCGCTTGCTTTTGCCGTTGTAGAAGTGGTAGATGCGCAGGGAAACCCGGTTCCTTATGCGGAAGTGGGAGTTACGGCGCAGGTGGAAGGCGCAGCCTCATTAGCAGCATTTGGAACAGGCAGAACGGCAACGGAGGAAAACTATACGGCAGGAAGAGTCGTGACTTATCAAGGAAGAAGTCTGGCAATTATCCGGGCAGGGGGAACGGAGGGAAACGCAAAACTTATCGTGAAAGCCGATGGTATGGCGGATGCATCTCTGGACTTGGTTATTGGTTTATAAGAAATGGAAGAAATGAATTTATACGCGTGTCGAAGCACGCAGATAGGAGCATATATGAGCAGATTACCGAAAAACTTTTTAATCGGAGCCGCAACGGCGGCACATCAGGTAGAAGGAAATAATATTCATAGCGATTATTGGGCGATGGAACAGATGCAGCACACCAGCTTTAATGAGCCGTCGCTTGATGCGGTAGACCATTATAACCGCTATGAGGAAGATATTAAACTTATGGCGCGGGCAGGTTTAAATGCCTATCGGTTTTCTATTGAATGGGCGAGAGTGGAACCGAAACAAGGCGAGTTTGACGAAACAGAAATCGAGCATTACCGTAAAGTGCTTGTCTTCTGTCGCGAAAACGGGGTAGAGCCAATCGTAACGATGCATCATTTTACTTCTCCGAAATGGCTGATTGCAAACGGAGGATGGGAGAATGAGGAAACGATAGAAGCATTTGCAAAGTATTGTCGGTATGTAGCGGAGAAACTGGGTGACTTGCTGCATTACGTATGTACAATTAATGAAGCGAACATGGGATTGCAGGTGGCGGCAATTGCGGAACGTTATAAACGACAGATGGCGAAAAAGGCTATGGAAGCTGCTGGGGGCGGAGAGGCAAATGTGGAAGGCTCTGTTCAGGTTGGTATGAATTTCAATGCCATGATGGAAAATATGCAGAGACAGAAAGAAGAATATACAGAAATTTTCGGAACAGATTCGCCGCAGACCTTTATCAGCGGACGTTCAAAAGAAGGAGATATTCTCGTTATGCGTGCCCATCAGGCGGCAAAGAAGGCAATGAAGGAAGTAAAGCCAGAGCTTCAGATTGGCCTGACCTTATCCTTGCATGACATTCAGGCACAGGCAGGCGCAGAAGCGGAAGCGGTAAAGGAATGGGAGGAAGAGTTTGCTCATTATCTTCCCTATATTAAAGAGGATGACTTCTTCGGGTTACAGAATTATACCCGTTCCCTGATAGGGACGGACGGCATTCTGCCAAATCCGGACGGCGCGGAATTAACACAGATGGACTATGAGTTTTATCCGCGGGCTTTGGAGCATGTGATTCGCAGAGTGCATAATGAACTGGATATTCCGGTTATGATAACGGAGAACGGCATTGCTACTGCGGATGACGGCAGGCGGGTGGCATTTATAAAAGAGGCATTGCAGGGTGTCGAAAACTGCGTGAGCGACGGCATTCCGGTATTAGGATATATGCATTGGTCGCTGCTTGATAATTTCGAATGGCAGAAGGGTTTTGGAATGACTTTCGGGCTGATTGCCGTGGACAGGAAGACCCAGACCAGACACCCGAAGGAGAGTCTTGGCGTGTTAGGAGGGTATAAGGTTGGCTAAGAAGAATTATGTATGTAATCCGGTAAACTTTGGATATAAATATCAGTTTAATAAACAACAGGACGGAACCATAACGGCTTCCAGGGAAGCCGCGGATCCATCCATGATTTTCTTTAAAGATCGCTATTATATTTTCCCGTCCATGACGTGCGGGTTTTTGTACAGTGATGATATGGCGGAATGGAAATTCCACGCTTTAAAGGATATGCCGGTCTATGATTATGCGCCGGATGTCAGGGTATTGGGAGACTATATATACTTTTGTGCGTCAAATCATGAAAAAGGTGTACATTACCGGACACAAGACCCGTTTTCGGACTGTTATGAGAAAATAGAAGGGGAATTTCCATTCTGGGATCCGAATATGTTTGTGGATGAGGACGGCAGGGTATATTTCTACTGGGGATCTTCTACTACGGAGCCTTTATATGGGATAGAGCTGGATGCGGATACGCTAAAACCTGTCGGTGAAAAACAAGAGCTTGTATATGTAGATGATACGGTCAAAGGATTTGAGCGGACAGGAGAAAATCACATACCAGAGCGGAGTCCGGAGGAAAAGGCGGCAATTATGAAGCACATGGAGGAGTCCAAAGTGCCCGCAGGGGTCATGGAAGCCGCCAGGGCATTTATTCTCGGACTTCCTTATATAGAGGGAGTATGGGTAAACAAACACAATGGAATATATTATTTGCAGTATGGGACGCCGGGTTCGCGGTTCAATATTTATGGAGATGCAGTATATGTAAGTGATAAGCCGTTAGGGCCTTACCGGCTGGCGGACAACAATCCTTATTCTTATAAACCGGGTGGGTTTTTACCGGGTGCGGGACACGGCTCTACAATGGAGGACAGATACCATAATGTGTGGCATGTAT
>CAMWUP010000225.1 GCA_947177465.1 uncultured Lachnospiraceae bacterium | reverse complement strand
AATCCTACTCTTATGATGTAAAATAGAAAAAAACAATGGTGTTACAGGAGGAATTTCCATGAAGAAGGTATTGTTCGTGGCGTCGGAGGGGGTGCCCTTTATCAAAACAGGCGGGCTTGCAGATGTTGTCGGCTCTCTGCCCAAATGTCTGGATAAGAAATATTTTGATGTGCGGGTGATGATTCCCAGATATACCTGCATGAAACCCCAGATGCAGGAAAAATTGAGCTATGTCACTCATTTTTATATGGATTTTAACTGGCATGAGGAATATGTGGGGATTCTGTCGGCGGAGGTTGACGGAGTCAAATATTATCTGATTGACAACGAGCATTATTTCGGAGGCTTTAAGCCTTACGGCGATAATGTGCTGTTTGAAATAGAAAAATACGCTTATTTTTCCAAGGCGGCGCTTTCCGCTCTGCCCTTAATTGATTTCCAGCCGGATATCGTACACTGTCACGACTGGCAGACAGGGCTGATTCCCGTGTATATGAAGGAGCGTTTCAGAGGCAATCCTTTCTTCTGGAGCATGAAGTCCATCATGACCATCCATAACCTGAAGTTTCAGGGCAAGTGGGACGTAAAGGCAGTCAAAAATATTACCGGACTGCCGGATTATTATTTTACGCCTGACAAGCTGGAAGCGTACAAGGACGCCAATCTGTTAAAGGGCGGTCTGGTATATGCAGACGTCATCACCACGGTGAGCGATACCTATGCAGAGGAAATCAAGACAGAATTTTACGGCGAGGGTCTGAATGGTCTGATGATTGCACGTGCGGGCGATTTGCGCGGCATTGTCAACGGCATCGATTACGACGAGTTCAATCCTGCGACTGATAAGTACATAGAGTTCCCCTATGACGCAGTCAATTTCCGCAAGGAAAAGGTCAAGAACAAGCGCGCTCTGCAGAAGCAGTTAAATCTTGCGCAGGACGACAGAAAGATGATGATTGGCGTTGTGTCAAGACTGACTGACCAGAAGGGCTTTGATTTGATTGCTTATATCATGGATGAGCTCTGTCAGGACAACATACAGCTTGTTGTTTTGGGCACGGGCGAGGAACGCTATGAAAATATGTTCCGTCATTTTGACTGGAAATACGCGGATAAGGTGTCGGCAAATATTTACTATTCCGAGGACCTCTCCCACAAGATATATGCTTCCTGTGACGCGTTTCTCATGCCTTCCCTGTTTGAGCCCTGCGGCTTAAGCCAGCTTATGGCGCTGCGCTATGGTACAGTACCTATTGTGAGAGAGACAGGCGGTTTGAAGGATACCGTAGTGCCTTACAATGAGTATGAGAATTCCGGAACCGGTTTCTCCTTTGCAAACTACAATGCGCATGAGATGCTTCGGGCTATCCGCTATGCGGAACAGGTATATTACGACAGAAAAAGAGAGTGGAACAAGATTGTTGACCGCGGTATGGCGGCTGATTTTTCATGGCATGTATCTGCAGGCAAATATCAGGAGATGTATGACTGGCTGATAGGCTATTAAGTTCCGGACAGGAAGTTTTAAAAATGGGTAAAAACAGCAGGAAAGACGGATTTATCATACAGGCTGGCATACTGGCGGCTGCCGGTATTATCTGCAGGATTATAGGACTCCTTTACAGGAGTCCTTTAGCTGCTGTTATCGGAGATGAAGGTAACGGCTATTATCAGACGGCGTTCAATGTTTACACCATTATTCTTTTGATTTCTTCTTACAGTATTCCCTCTGCAATATCAAAAGTAATTGCACAAAAATTGTCTGTGCGGGACTATGTGAATGCGCATCGCATTTTTCTGTGCGCCATGTTTTATGTACTGGTAGTGGGCGGCATTGCGAGCCTGGTGCTGTTTTTCGGTGCAAGGCTGTTTGCGAAGGGACCGGCTGTTGCCGTTCTGCGGGTATTTGCACCGACGGTCTTTCTGTATGGTGTGCTCGGTGTGCTGCGCGGCTATTTTCAGGCGCACCGCTCCATGGTGCAGACCTCGGTCTCTCAGATTCTCGAGCAGATTTTAAATGCGGTGGTCAGCATTGGTGCGGCGTATCTTTTGATTATCTTCATGCTTTCCGGCACGCAGAAATATACCATCAATGAGGATTACTCCGTGAGCTTCGGCGATGAAATCGTACAGGAGATTGCAGAGGTAGCAGTCAATGAGGAGGACGGGAGCAGGACTTATGTTTTAAGTGCGGCGCAGCAGGAATGGAACACGGCGCACGCTACCTACGGCGCGGTGGGAAGCGCGCTGGGAACCGGCTCCGGTGTGGTGGCTGCCCTGCTTTTTATGTGGGCGGTTTACGGGCTCAATAAGAAGACGATTCACCAGCGGATTGCAAGGGACAGGCATGAGGCGGAGGATTACGGCAGTATCCTGCGGCTGGTGAGCAGTGTGGTGGTTCCTTTTATTTTGAGCACTGCCATTTACAATCTCAGCACTTTTCTGAATCAGACCATCTACACTTGGATATGTTACCTTGCCAAAGGTATGGGAGATGCGGAGACTTCCACAAGCTACGGCATTTTTTCCGCTAAAGCAGTGGTGATTTCCAACATTCCCATTGCACTGGCTTCCGCCATGTCCTCGGCAATTCTGCCCAACATAGCGTCGAGGGTGGGACAGGGCGATATGGAGGGTGCAAGAGAAAAGACGGCGCAGGCGATTAAGACGACCATGCTGATTGCCATTCCCGCCGCAGTCGGCATCGGTGTGCTGGCAAAGCCGATTACGTGGCTTTTGTTTCCGCAGAAGGCTTCTGTGGATTTGGCGTCAAAGCTTTTGACGGCGCTGGCTGCTTCTGTGATTTTTTATTCCCTTTCCACCCTGACTAACAGCGTGCTGCAGGGAATCGGCAGGGTAAAGACGCCGGTGCGCAATGCTGCCGTGGCGCTGGGAATTCAGACGGCGGTGCTGGTGCCTTTGCTTCTTTTTACCGACATGGATTTGTACGCCTTAGTCATTGCCATGTTGGTGTATTCCGGCACCATGTGTGTTTTGAACCAGCTTTCCATCCGCAAATATATGGGTTATGAGCAGGAGACCTTCCGCACCTTTACCACGCCGCTTGTGGCGGCGGCATTCATGGGAGCGGCGGCTTACGGCACCTACAAAGGAATCGGCTGGCTGCTGCAATGCGGGGAATATCCTTCCCGCCTGCAGAACATACTGGAGTTGTTTCCGGCAATATTGGTAGGTATCTTGGTGTACGGTGTGTTGGAAATTGTGTTAAAGGGAATCAGCGAGGCGGAGCTTCGGGCGCTGCCCAAAGGATATTTGATTGTAAGAATGGCAAAAAAGTGCCATTTGCTGAAATAGGAAGAGAGGATTATTACCATGGCATTTGACGGCATCACGATAGCAAACGTAGTGAAGGAGATGCGGGATGCGCTCACAGGCGCCCGCATAGTCAAAATCGCCCAGCCGGAAACGGACGAACTGCTGCTCACCATAAAGGGGGCAGCAGGACAATACCGTCTTTTGATTTCGGCAGGGGCGTCCCTGCCGCTTATTTATTTAACGGAGAAAAACAAGCAGGCCCCTATGACGGCGCCGGGCTTTTGTATGCTGCTGCGCAAGCATCTGCAGAATGGCAGGATTGTGGACATCAGCCAGCCGGGGTTAGAGCGCATTGTCCGCATTGATGTGGAGCATTTAAACGAGATGGGGGATTTGTGCAGAAAAAGGCTGATTGTGGAGATTATGGGAAAGCACAGCAATATTATTTTCTGTGACGATAAAGATATGATCATAGACAGCATCAAGCATGTATCGGGCTTTGTCAGCTCGGTCAGGGAGGTATTGCCGGGCAAGCCTTATTTTGTGGCGGATACCACGCACAAGAAAAATCCGTTAGAGGCAAAAGAGGCAGACTTTATCGAGACGCTTCTCGGCGCGCCCATGCCTGTTTTTAAAGCGGTTTACACCTCCTATACCGGCATTTCGCCTCTGATTGCGCAGGAGCTTTGCGCAAGGGCGGGGGTGTATGTCGAGCGGCCTGCAGAGGCTGACAGGGAAGGGACCGGCAGGCTGTTTGCCGCATGGAGCAGTATGCGTGATGCCATCCGCACGGGAGCCTTTTCCCCCTGTATTGCTTATACGGCGGACAAGCCCGTGGAATTTGCGGCGTTTCCTTTGACTATGTATGACGGAAACGGTGCGGACAGTTTAAAAAGCTTTGCATCCATGTCGGAGCTGCTGGAGGAGTATTACGCGGAAAAAAATGCGATTACCAGAATCCGTCAGAAATCCTCCGATTTGCGCAGAATCGTGCAGACGGCGCTGGAGCGCAATGTCAAAAAGTACGATTTGCAGCTTGCACAGATGAAGGACACGGAAAAGCGGGATATTTACCGGATTTACGGTGAACTGTTAAACACCTACGGCTATGGGGCGGAGGAAGGGGCAAAATCCCTTGAGGCACTCAATTATTATACCAATGAGATGATAACCATTCCTTTAGACC
>CAMWUP010000224.1 GCA_947177465.1 uncultured Lachnospiraceae bacterium | reverse complement strand
ATATAACATTGTAGACCGCATTTTTATCGGTAGGATACCAGCAAATTGAAGTCTCTCTCTTGCCAGTATAGGTGTCTGTGCGCCGGCATTGACAGCCCTGACGGCTTTTGCATTTATGGTAGGGATTGGTGGAGCCTCTTATATGAGCATCAGCCTTGGACAGAAAGAGGAACGCAGGGCGCGGGAGATTATTGGGAACGCTTTTTTATGATTTTAGTCATATCGGCGATAGTGACCCCGCTACTGTTATTGAACCGTGAAAAAATATTATACTTGCTAGGCAGTAGCAGAGACATGTATCCTTATGCAGAAACTTATTTTACAATATATGTCTGTGGGACTTTTGCATCACTTCTTGGGTGTGGGTTGAACCAGTTTATTCTGGCACAGGGGTTTGCAAGGCAGGGAATGATTTCTGTGGCGCTTGGCGCTGTGGTAAATGTGGTTCTTGATCCTGTCTTGATTTTTGGGTGTGGTATGGGGATTGCGGGGGCAGCATGGGGAACTGTTATCGCACAATGCTGTACTTGCGTTTATGTAATCTGTTTTTTGCGTAGCAAGATTATTCCGGTGCGTCTGTGTCCAAGCAGGTTGCAAAAGGGAATTGTACTTAGAATCCTGTCCATAGGATGTATGTCGTTCATGATTACGATATTGGATAATCTGATCATTATTTTTTTGAATACTTCGTTACGAAAATATGGAGGGGATTCACAAGGGGATATATTGATTACCTGTGCTGCGGTTATCCAGAGTTTTATGACGATAGTAGCATGCCCGGCACAGGGGATTACGACAGGATGCGGAACGATATTTAGCTTTCATTATGGGGCAGGAAGTTATGCAAAAATCCGGCAGGCTTTTCTTTATGTGTTTTTATTATGCGGAGTATATATCGGGGTATTGGGAATTACAGTGCAGGTATTACCGGAGGTGTTTGCAGGATTTTTTCTGAAAGAGTCAAGCACTATACAGCTTGCTGCGGGAAGCATACGTATGTATACAATCGCATTATTAGGCGTTGCAGTGCAGTATGCTCTGGTGGATGGTCTGACTGCAATGGGGAAAGTCAAATATGCACTTCCTCTGTCATTGTTCCGTAAAATTGTATATATGATGTGTCTTTGTATTCTGCCGTTGTTTCTGGATATACGATATGTTTTTTATGCAGGGACGATATCAGATGCGGTAGGAGCAATATTTAGCCTGATATTGTTTTGGGGTGTAATTGATCCCAGAATAAGGCGTGAATTGGGTAAAGAAAGGATGGTCAGACATGGATAAATATAATGTCGCAGTCAGGACTAAAAAAGCCATTGATATCATATTGGGATTGCTGTTTATCGCATTATTGGGGTATTCCTTTACAGGCGCTCCTTTTCATGAGGTGGCTGGCATTGTATTTATTGTAATGACCATAATTCATAATATCGTCAACATAAAGTGGTATAAAGCAATAAAGAAAGGCGCTTATAACAGGAAAAGGAAGATTGTTCTTGTTGTAAATTTCGCATTGGCTGTAGATTTGGTATCTATCTTGCTGACAGGCATTATCAATTCCAGATATTTGTTCCATACAGGCATCCATATGGCGGGGCTTGGGCGGATACATGCTGTTTTAGCTTTGGTCGGTTTTGTGCTCATTGCGTTCCATGTACTGGCTCATGCGTTTGGCCGGGTTCGAAAGAAATACAGAGCGCTTCCAGTTATTCTTGCGGTACTGATATCCCTGTTGGCAGTGCTTATGGATGCATGGCTGCTGCCTTATGTTAAGAGACATTTTCTGACGGTTGAGATTGATCAGGAAATGGTCATCTCAGGTGAAAGAGTAGACATTGGCGGCAGGAAGATTTTGACCGTATATTTTACAAGGGTTGGCAATACGGACTTTGATGATGATGTGGACGCGGTTTCCGGGGCTTCCCTGCTGCTCAATGAGAAAGAGGATTTCATGGGGAACAGCCAGGTGATTGGGCAGATGATACAGGATGCCGCAGGCGGGGATATTGTCTCCATCAACACAAAAGAACATTACCCATCTGCCTATTCTGATACTGTATCGGCTGCAAGTGAGGAAATGCGCCATCAGGCGCTGCCGGAGCTTGTGGATATGCCGGAAAATATTGATGGATATGATGTGGTATTCCTTGTGTATCCATTATGGTGGGATACGATACCGAAACCCGTAGAGGCGTTCCTGGATCGCTATGACTTTTCAGGGAAGTCCGTCATACCTGTGGTGACCCACGGCGGAGGTGGTGCTGGCAGAAGCATAGAAGCCATAAAAGAGGTATGCAGCGGGACGGTTGTGGAAGAGCCACTGGAGATATACTGCGGTGATATACCGTATTGCAGGGAGCATGTGACAGAATGGTTGAAAGGGTTATAAAAGCCGGGTCAAAATATGATTTTGATATGGCTTATTTTAAAAATCATAAAGAGAGATTAAAGGAGGAATCGTTGTATGAGTAAAAAAATTGTTGTTATTACAGGAAGCCCGCGCAAAAATGGTAACAGTTTTGCCATGACGGAAGCGTTTATCAGGGCTGTTGAGGAGAAAGGGCATACAGTTACCCGTTTTGATGCCGCTTTGAAAAAAGTAGGCGGATGCCGTGCCTGTGAAACCTGCTTTTCCACGGGGAAAGCCTGCACCTTTGATGATGACTTCAATACGATAGCGCCAGCTATTCTGGAGGCAGATGTCCTTGTGTTCACTATGCCAGTTTACTGGTATTCTATCCCGGCGCAGATTAAGGGGGTTATTGACCGGATTTTCTCTTTTGTGGTAGGCGGTAAAGATATTTCCGGCAAAGAGTGTGCGCTGATTGCCTGTTGTGAGGAAGAGGATATGTCAGTCATGGACGGGGTTCGTATCCCGATGGAGCGTATGTGTGCTTTGAACAAATGGAAGATGGTTGGTGAGGTTCTGATTCCTGGTGTTCTGAATGTAGGTGACATTGACAAGACGGATGGCTGCAAAAAAGCGGCGGCTTTAGCTGATGAGATTTAAGGAGGGAAATATGGGTAAGAAAATTGTGATTCTGAATGGAAGTCCCAGAAAAGCAGGGAATACTACGGCTTTGACAGCAGAATTTACGAAAGGTGCAAAAGAAGCAGGAAATACAGTTACGGAATTTTTCCTTGACGGTATGGATATCCACGGTTGCAAGGGCTGTTTTGGCGGTCATAGCGGCAGGGAATGTCCCTGTGTCCAAAGAGATGATATGGATAAAATTTATCCGGCAGTAAAAGAAGGTGATGTGATCGTACTTGCCACACCGTTGTATTACTGGAATATGAGCGGCCAGATTAGAACGGCTGTCGACCGCCTGTTTGCATTAGAGGAAGGCGATGGAAATCTCCTGCGGGGGCATGGAAGGGCTTCGGCACTGCTTATGGCTGCGGAGGGAAATGGGTTTGAAGATGTGCTTCTTTACTATGACCATTTGATGGAACATCTGAAATGGGAAAACCTCGGAGCTGTCCTTGCCGGAGGAAATGGGCATGTGGGTGACATTGAAGGGAAACCAGAACTTCAAAAAGCCTACGAGCTTGGAAAATCAATTCAATAAATCAATGAAGGGAAATAAACATTATGAATAAAATTAATTTACCACAGGCAGCAAAGCTGACTTCTCCGAATCCTGTTACTGTTGTCTGCACTGAAAAACCGGATGGCAGCACAAATCTTGCAACAGTATCGTGGTGGACCTATCTGTCATTTAACCCGAACATGATTGCATTTGCTATGGCAAAGACCTCATACAGCGGGGAGAGGGTTCGCGAGAACAAAAAAGTGATCGTTACAATTCCTGGTGCTGAAATTGCGGAAGCTGTTATGGGCTGCGGAAGTACCACCGGACGTAATACAGATAAGGAGACTAAGTTTGGGATAGAATTTGTGGAAGTAGAGGGTAGCACGATTAAAATACCGCACCACAGCCGCGTAGCTATCCAGTGCAGCTTGAAAGAGTATCACGAAACTGGCGATCACTATCTGTATATTTGCGATGTAGAGCAAGTGTATGGGGATGAAACAGAGGAGGCTCTGTTTGCTTGGAATGGTTATTCGCAGCTCCGCCCGGCAAAGTAAGGATGCTGATGAGATATCATTCTTGTTGATGGATACGTGATTTGCAGAGAACATAATTATATAAAGCAATATAATCAAAGCTTTTGCAGGTTTTATGAATCGGATATGAAAGTGCGAGGGAGGGTGATGATATCGGACGCATAATAATAGAATTTAATGAGCAGGATTCAGATGCTGTTGAAAAAATAGTATGTGCAGTGAATCGTCATCCTGCTTTTGAGGAACTGTGGTTAAGCAATGATGAGATCCTGTGTCTTTCGGAATTGAAAATTCAGCCTGGTCGTAGAAAAGCATATTGTTATGGAAAGGAAATTGAACTAAAGGCAAAGGAATTTGATATTCTTTGCCTTTTGGCAGTTAATAAGGGATATGTTCTTACTTATACACAGATTTATGA
>CAMWUP010000223.1 GCA_947177465.1 uncultured Lachnospiraceae bacterium | reverse complement strand
GTACGAATCATTGATTTCGGATGTGGAAAGGCGTACCTGACCTTTGCCATGTACTATTATCTGCATGTCGTCAAGGGGTATGCGCTTTCCGTGACCGGACTTGATTTAAAGGAAGATGTAATCGACTTCTGCAATGCACTGGCTGAGAAGTTTCACTATGAAAACCTTCATTTTGAAAAAGGCGATATCGGCACATACAAAGGCGACGGGCGTGTGGACATGGTAGTCTCGCTTCATGCCTGCGATACAGCGACGGATTATGCCCTGTATAAGGCGGTGAAGTGGGGCGCACAGGTGATTATGGCGGTTCCCTGCTGTCAGCATGAAATGAACAGGCAGCTTGCCTGTCCGGAGCTTTCGCAAATATTAAAATATGGTATAGTAAAGGAGCGTATGGCGGCGCTGATGACGGATGCGGTGCGTGCCGGTCTTTTGGAGGAGATGGGCTACGAAGCGCAGATTCTGGAATTTATTGACATGGAGCATACGCCTAAGAACCTGTTGATTCGTGCGGTGAAAAAGAATGGAATCCGTCCAAAGGGCGGAATCCGCAGGACGACGGATTTTCTTCATGTAGAGACCACCCTGCAAAGGCTTTTGGAGGAGGAAACAGCAGATTGAAAAAAGCAATATTAAAAGGAATCGTGTTTGGGATTACCTTTTTTGCGGCAATTTATATTATCAGTGGAATTATGAACCGCGGCAACCATGATTTGACGGCAGAAATGCCGCCGGCAAGTTTTCCTGTCGTGTATATGGGAATGGACGGCATGATATACAATGAGCTGCATGGTTATGCCAATTCCATGAATACGGTCTTTATGCGAGACACCATAACCGGACTGAATGAGGGGCGTACCACGGAATTTACGATTGAAACCTATGGCATGTCTATTGCCGAGTTGTCCTATGAAGTAAGAAGCGTGGATGGAAGCAGACTGATAGAGAACACCCGCATAACAGAGTATGAAGAAGACGGAGAGAGAATCACCGGCAAAATTACGGTAAAGGATTTGATAGAACAAAATAAGGAGTATGAATTGATTCTGCTGCTTTGCGGGGAGAATGGGAGTAACATACGTTATTATACCAGAATCGTGTGGACAGAAAACTTTCATTTGGCGGAAAAGCTGCAATTTGCTGCTGACTTTCATAATAAAACCTTTGACAAGGAAGCCGTGAGGGATTTGGCAATCTATATGGAGACAAATTCGGAGGGTGATAATTCTACATTGCACAAGGTAGATATTCACTGTACCTTGAATCAGATTTCTTGGGGAAAGCTTCCGGTTTCGCCTGTCAATGAACCGATATTTAATGTGACGGAGCTTGCTGAACAGACGGCAAGCATTACGGCACATTATGTAGTATCCACAGGAACCGGCAAGGACGTCAAGTATTTCTATGTAGAGGAATATTATCGGTTGCGCTATACGGTGGACAGAATGTACCTGCTGGATTACAACCGTACCATGAACAGCTTTTTGGACGAACAGGATGATATTTATGCAAACGATAAAATACTGATAGGTGTGGAAAGCGAGGACATGCCCTTAAAAGAGAGCGAGGATGGTAACGTCTTTGCTTTTGTGGTGCAGAACAGGCTCTACAGCTACAATATCACGACGAACCGGCTGACGGTTATCTTTGGGTTTTATGACGGAAATCATGCGGATGCAAGAACGCTCTACAACCAGCATGAAATTAAGGTACTTGATATTGCCGAGGGCGGCAATGTCCGCTTTGCGGTATACGGATACATGAACAGAGGCAGTCATGAGGGTGAGGTAGGGCTTCGCATTTACTATTATGACAGCAGCGTCAATACAATAGAAGAGGAGCTCTATATTCCCTATGACAAAACGTATCAGATACTTAAGTCTGAGGTGGAGCAGTTAATATACCTGAGTCGTGAAAACTATCTTTATCTTAAGCTGGAGGAGTCTGTCTATGAAATCAATCTGACAGAAAAAACCTATAATCGTATTGTGGAAGTGACGCAGGAGGGCAGTATTAAGGTGTCAGAGAACAACAAAATGGTGGTCTGGCAGGCGGAGGGCGGTTTGTATGATGCCGGACAACTTGTTCTGATGAACCTTGCAAGCAGGGAGAAGGTAACAATTTCAGCGGGCAGGGGGGAGTACATTATGCCGCTTGGATTTATGGGCGAGGATTTGGTGTATGGACTGGCGCGCAGGGAGGATATCTATGTGGACAGTGCGGGAAGAACTACCTTTCCGATGTATACGGTACGCATCAGCAGCACAGATGGAAAAACACTGAAAACCTACAGGCAGGAGGATATTTTTATCAGCGGCTGTACCATGCAGAACAATCAAATCACGCTGAATCGTCTGGTAAAGACGGAGAGCGGAGCCTATGCAGAGACTACGCAGGATTATATTATGAACAGCAGTGAGGTGGCAGGCGGCAAAAATGCGGTAAGCGCTGTTATCACGGAGAGCTACGGAAAGTACATTCAGATAACGGTAAGAAAGGCGATAGACGAAAAAGCGCTTCAGGTGCTCACACCCAGGGAAGTGCTGTATGAGGGAAGCCGTGAACTGGTGCCGGACAAAGGAGAGACGGCAGAGCGGTTTTATGTCTATGGTCCGGAGGGAATTGCGGGTATATACGGCGAGCCGGCAAAAGCGGTTCTTCTGGCGGACAGCGTGGCGGGTATTGTGATGAACGACAGCGGAGACTATGTATGGATGCGGGGAAATCGTGTGACAAGGAATCAGATTATGGCGATAGAAGCGGCAGAGGCGACCGAGGAGCACAGCAGTCTTGCAATCTGTCTGGATGCCATGCTGCAGTTAGAGGGTGTGTTTGTCAATGCAGAGTATCTGCTTGCAAGGGGCAAAACAATATATGATATATTAGACGAAAATCTGGTCGGAGCACAGATTTTGGATTTAAAGGGCTGTTCCGCGGATGCGGTGCTCTATTATGTCAATCAGGATATTCCTGTGCTGGCTGTTTTGAATGATGGCAATGCGGTGCTCATTGTCGGGTTCAACGAATACAGCATCGGCGTGATGAATCCGCAGACGGGAGATATTCGCAGAATCGGACAACGGGACTTTGCGGAATGGATGTCGGACAACGGAAACTGCTTTATGACTTATATCAGATAGCCGTAGAAAGCGCATTTTATCGGCGATGCAACCGATAGTTGCCCTTGTGAAACCGGAAATGAAAACCAGAATGTATGGTGCAACCAAGGTGGTTTCCCTATACTGAAAAGCACAAAGCTTTTGGCAGTTTTCCCGGGAAAAGAAAACTACAGATATGCGCGGAAGCGCAGATGGGAGCATATATGAATATAGAAATTGCAAACAGACTCGTGAATTTGCGCAAAGCAAACAATCTGTCACAGGAAGCGCTGGCAGAAAAGCTGGGAATCAGCAGGCAGGCGGTCAGCAAGTGGGAGCGCGCCGAGGCGTCGCCCGATACGGACAATTTGATTCTTCTTGCGAGACTTTACGGCGTATCCTTAGACGAACTGCTTCGGACGGAGGATGAAATCCCCATGCCGGAGGAGGCGCCTGAAGAGAAGGAAGACACTTCTTCGAATGATTTTGCCAAAGAGTGGAGTTCCCGAGGCGGTAATGAGAACGCAGACGTCCATATAGGAAAAGAAGGAATTTATGTGCAGAAAGACGGAGAGCGGGTACATATCGGCTGGAGCGGCATCCATGTGGAGAGTGAAGGCGCGGAGGATGTACACATAGGCTGGAGAGGAATTCATGTCAATGAACATGGACAGTCCGGTTTCGACAGAGAGGAGACAGACGGCTGGGACGGCATCCATATTGTAGAGAATGGAAAAGAAGTATTTCCGGGTGAAAAGGGCTGGTATGCGGAGCCTAAGCTTCGTTTTCCGACTGCTCTCATTATATGTATTGCATATCTCGCCATCGGCATCGTATATAAGGCATGGCATCCGGGCTGGCTGCTGCTCTTTTTGATACCGATTCTGGAAAGCCTGATTACAGCGGTAAAAAGGAGAAATGCGAATTGTTTTGCATATCCGGTGGCGGCGCTTTTGGTTTTTCTGTCACTTGGCTTGCTTTGTGGAAACTGGATGGGCTGGATAGCCTTTCTGACCATACCGCTCTATTATTCGCTTGTTTCTTTTATTAGGGATTTGATTCACCACAGGAGATGGAAGAGACAGCAGAAAAAAAGGCAGAAAGAGGAGAAGGGTCATGAATTATAAATGTGTCGCACTGGCTGTTATTGCTATTGTGTTTTTCTTTGAAACCTTTATACAGTATCTGGAGATGAAATCTGCCGACAGGGAAATTCCGGAAAATGTAAAGGATGTGTATGACGGAGAGTCTTATACAAGGTGGCTTGCTTATCACAGGGAAAAGACAAGGCTTGCATTGTTTCGGCATATTGTCATGTATGCGATTATCTTTGTCACAATCAGCTTTAACGTCCATGCGCGTTTGCTGAATCTGCTTGGCGTAAGCGGCGATTACGCCGCGGGCAATCTGGTACTGGTC
>CAMWUP010000222.1 GCA_947177465.1 uncultured Lachnospiraceae bacterium | reverse complement strand
CCAACTTTATCCATCATGCAGAGGAAACACATACTAAAATCATGTTTGCCTACGCCGACTTAAATTATTTGAAACAGATTAACGATATCTACGGTCATGGGGAAGGCGATTTTGCCATACGCGCCTGTGCCGCCGCCTTGGAAAGCGTTTTCCAGAACAGTCTTGCCGGCAGAATCGGCGGCGATGAATTTGCTGTTCTGGCCGCCTTTGACGTTTTGCCCGATACAAAGGAGCTGAAAGCTTCTCTGAACCGTTATCTCGCCGATGTGTGTGCAACAGAACAAAAGCCTTATGCCATCACCGTTTCCGCCGGTCTCTGGAGCCCTGAAGCCGGCAGCCATTTTTCTCTTGAGGAGGCAATCGAGCAGGCTGACGCTCTGCTTTATGAAGAAAAAAAGAAAAAACCACCCTTTGATATGAGGTAAATCTAATGCAGAATTTTATAATACCGTCGACTCCTATCGAAGCCGGAATTCCCGCAGACGCCATTCACCGCTTTTTAGACCGTCTGGAAAAATATCAGGTTCCCATGCACAGTATTCTGCTTCTTCGGCATGATAAGCTGGTGGCAGAGGGCTATTATGCGCCCTGCAGCGCCGACAGCCTCCACAGGCTGTTCTCTGTCTGCAAGACCTTAAATGCCATTGCCATCGGCATACTTGCCGCCGACGGGAAGCTGCGGCTTTCAGATTCCATCACCGATTATTTCCCCGACAAGCTTCCGGAACCCTTGCACCCGTGGATAAAGAGCATGACAATTCGGGATTTGCTTATGATGCGCACCTGCCATACCTCGACCACTTATAAGCATGATATCCAAAAGGAATGGGTGGAAAGCTTTTTCACCACGCCGCCCTCTCACAAGCCGGGAACTGTATTTCACTATGACACCTCCGCTTCCCATGTGCTCTGCGCGCTGGTAGAGCGGCTGACCGGAAAACCCATGCTGGACTTTTTGCGAAGCCGTGTACTGGATGAAATCGGCTGGTCCAAAACGTCCTATGTGCTGAAAAACGACTTTGGAGACTCTCAGGGCGGAAGCGGACTTATGGCTGCTTCTCGAGATTTGCTTCTGTTGGGATATCTCCTGCTGAAAAACGGCAATATCGGTGGACGACAGCTTCTGCCGGAAGAATTTATACAAGAAATGACCTCTAACCTGACCCCAAATGCGTTGACCGGTGGAGTCATTAGCGAGCGACAGGGCTATGGCTACCAGATATGGCGCACCTGTCATAACGGTTTTGTGTGCTATGGCATGGGCGGACAGCTCGCCCTCTGCCTGCCGAAGCAGGATATGATAATGGTAACAACCGCAGACACACAGGGGCTTAACGGAGGCAATGATTTGATTTACAACAGCTTCTATGAGGAAATCCTACCCGCACTGGATACCCTTCCCTGCGATGCGAAGAGCGAGTCGGAAAGCGCCGACAGGCTTTCCAAGAGACTTTCTGCCCTCTCACTTGCACCGTTAAAGAGACATTGCCGCCCCTCCTCTCCTTGCATAACAGGTGTTTCTTTTTTAGAGCCATCCGCCTGCGCAGAACAAATAAACAAAAAAACTGCCCGCCTTACCGCGAACAGTCAGGGATTTTCTGATATTTCCTTTTCCTTTACAGCGGATGCGGGTACATTACGCTACTCGCTGCGCGGAGAAGCCTGCTCCGTTTCCTTTGGGCTGAATTCCTGCGCTACAGGAATTTTCCCAATTTATAACATGCGTTATGCTTCTAGTGGCATATGGCTGTCGGAAAACACATTGTATCTCAAAATTCACATCATAGATACTTTCGTTGGTTCCATCCACATGGAATTTGTATTTGGTGAACATGACGTCACGATATTTATGAAAAAAATCGAAGAGACACAGTTTAACGAGTACACAGGACATTTCTACGGTGTCTTCCATTGACTCTGCCGGTTCTCCGCCAAAATCCTTGCCACCTCCAAATCTATGGGGGTGGTTATTTTTATATTCTCCTCCAGCCCTTCCACCAGTTTGATGGAACGCCCCAGCATACATTCCACCACCATAGCATCGTCTGTTATCACAATGTCCTTCTCTGCAAGCTCTTCCTGTCTCTCGTCCAATGCCTTATATGCCTCGATGATAATCGGTGTAAAAAATACCTGCGGCGTCTGCGCAGCGTACAAGCCCCTTCTGTCAAGCGTTTCCTTTACCCTGCTGCGGGTCTGCATCGTCTTTATGGTATCCTTGACAGGAACCGCCGCACAGGATGCGCCTTCCTCCACCGCTCCCTGATAGGCTGCCTCTATCAGCTTTTCTGTAACAAAAGGCCTCGCGCCATCATGGATAAAAATATAACCATCCTGATTGGAATGTGTCAAATCGTCCTCTTCAATCAACCGAAGCGCCTTTCTTACGGAGAGATACCGCTCCCTTCCGCCTTCTATTATCCTGTCCACTTTTCGAAACCCGTATTTTTCTACTACATTCTGGCGGGCATAATCCACTTCGCACCTGCCCACCACCAAAATCACATCGTCGATAATACGGGACTTCTCAAATGTCTGCAAGGCATACCAGATAACCGGTCTGCCTAAAATCGGCATATATTGCTTGGGCAAATCGCTTTTTACACCCCTCATCCGCCTGCCTGCTCCCGCAGCAAGCAGTATGGCTGTACATCTGTCTTTCATGATAATCTCCATTCCGGAACGTTTTACTTTTCTCCAAGCTTCAGATTCGGCACAGCATTCAAATCAAGCCCGCTTCGCACACCTTTTCTAAATTCATAATATCCTGCCGTACCTATCATAGCTGCGTTGTCTGTGCATAATACAGGGGAGGGATAGTAAAATTGCACCCTCTCTTCTTCGCAGCGCGCTTTTAACGCGGTCCGCAGTGCAGAGTTAGACGCCACGCCTCCTGCGATGGCAAATTTTTTATAGCCGGATTGTCTGACGGCGCACAGGGCATGTTCTGTCAAAACCTCGACCACCGCCTGTTGAAAGGAAGCGGCTACATCCGCTGTATTTACAGCTTCCCCTTTCATCTGACAACTGTTTAAATAGTTTAAAACAGCAGACTTTAATCCGCTGAAGCTGAAATCATAAGCGCTGTCTGCCACCTTTGCCCGCGGAAAATGAATCGCTTTCGGATTTCCCTCCTTTGCCGCCCTGTCTATCTTGGGACCGCCCGGGTAACCAAGACCGATGGCACGTGCAACCTTGTCAAAGGCTTCTCCCGCCGCATCATCCCTTGTGCGTCCGATGATTTCATATACTCCGTAATCTTTTACCTCTACCAGATGAGAATGTCCGCCCGATACCACAAGGCAGATAAAAGGCGGCTCCAAATCCTTATTTTCTATGTAGTTGGCACTGATATGCCCTTCAATATGATGCACGCCCACAAGAGGGATTCCTGTGGCAAAGCTGATTGCCTTTGCCGCGGAAACACCGACCAAAAGCGGCCCCACCAGACCCGGGCCATAGGTGACTGCTATCACGTCCATATCCTTCAGACCATATCCGGCTTCGGACAGCGCTTCCTCTATCACCGGGTTAATTTTTTCGATATGCTTTCTGGACGCTATTTCCGGCACCACCCCGCCATAGAGCGTATGCAGGGAAATCTGGGAGGCAATGATGTTGGAACATACCTCCCTTCCGTTTTTTACCACCGCTGCCGCCGTCTCATCGCAGGAGCTTTCAATGGCAAGTATCAAAATATCTTCATTCATAGTATCCTCCATGCCGGAGTGATTTTTCACACTAAAATCTGTTTTCCTCCGTCAGCGCGGATTGACATTCTCCGCCAAATCCCAGCCGTAAATACGCCAATGCCCCACTTCGTCCTTTCTAAGCAGATATACTTCCTCCACTGTCTGTTTGCTGGAGCCGCTTGCCAGATAATAGGTGCAGTAAAAACGGGCAAACTCATACCCTGAATCTTCAAAAAAGTCTACATCTGTACTTGCCGGAACACTGTAACTGGTGATACGAATGGAGTTTTCTTCAAAATATTTGATGTCTTCCTTCAACTCTATGATATAGGCGCCCCATTCGTTGTTTTCGTTCAACTCGTCATCATACAGCAGTCTCGCCTGTGCAGCCAGAAGCTCCAGCTCTCCACTGTCATATTCCTCATTATAAAAGCATTTGGTGATTTCGCTGTAGAAGCGGATTACTTCTCTGACTGTCGGCGGATAATTGCGCGTCAAATCCCTTGCAATCAACTCCTGCGCTACCGTGAGTTCCTTCACTTCCTCTTTTTTTGCCTTATCCCTGTTGCTCAGGTAATAATAATAGCCTATAATCAGAGCTATCATCACCACAATCAGGATGCTCCCTTTTATAGCAGCACCCTTAGTTTTCTTTTTAGCAGGCTGCTGTTTTGCAACTGCCCTTGCCTCTGTCCGCGTCTCAATAGCCAATCGTCGCCGCCTCCTTTCGAAATCTCTTTATTCGTCCTCACAAAATACAAGCTCCGCCGTCCGTCCGTCCTTTGCCGCAATGGAAGCCGGAAATATTTTCCTGACCTCATGCATATAGTCCTCCGGTC
>CAMWUP010000221.1 GCA_947177465.1 uncultured Lachnospiraceae bacterium | reverse complement strand
GCATAAAAAAACGTCCCTGCCTGTAAAAATGCGAGAGTATCTCAAAGATATCGTCATGCATCCGAATCACAGGCCCTATTCTCCGGTTCTCCCAGAGCTCGTCTCCGTCCCCAAGCTCTACATAGGTAAATTGCCTTCTGTTATAGTAGGACAGCGCCGCGGCTGCCAGATTTTGGTTATACAGAAAATTGTCGCCGTGGTTCCCCACGCCACGGTGACAATCACTCATCAGTACAATCCTGCTGTTTGCGCTGATACAGATTTTATCTGCTCTAAGGTACAGCGCATCCAGACGGCTTTTCGTGCTCACGCCCGTCTTCTCCTGCATTTTTTCTTACAGGGTATCCGGCTGAATCTACCCAGCAGACGGTACAGCCACGGGAAACACATGCCCAGATAATCCACCCTGTCTATGGTACGTACAAAGCAGCCGGTCACGCGGCGGTACCGTCTGCAGTTTCTTTTGTTCTTCCACTGCACCCACCATACCCGCAGCCGGCAATGCTTCGGACACGCATGGCAGGGCTTTGTAAAGCTGAACCGCACGCGACAGCCGTTCAAGCAGATATTTTCCTTTTTGTATCCGGCGCGCAGAAGCGCTTCGTAAAAGGCATTTCGCATCTGGCAGTCCCTGAAGGTAATGGAAACCTCCATGCCAAGCTCTTCTTTTTGAGAAAATTCACCCAGCACAAAACCGGTAAGCCACCAGTGTTTTTCCTCACGCATCACCAGAATTCGTCCTTTTTTCCTTAACACAAAACGCATTTGCAGCATTTCCTCATCCGAGACACAGCGGTAAAAAAGCCGTTCCGGATGTTCTCCGCCCACTTCGTCCGAAACATAAAAACCAATTTCGGCGCCCGTCGACATGCCGTACTGTCCTTTCCAGAATTCTAACAGGTAGCTTTTTTGATTGTAGGAAAAATATATGGGTTCACAGTCAAACACCATTCCCATGCTGATGGCATGTTCGTCGTAAATTCTTCCGTACCCCATTTCCCGCTGCCAGGCATCCTTTGTGGAATAGAAAATATCCTGACAAATATCATATTGAAAGCCAAAGTTTCCGACCGCCCGATTCAAATCCTGGCACTTTTCCTCATCGCACCGCTCCCTCACCTTGCATCTGGCGCGTCTCCTCCATACAAGTACCCATATCACAAGCAGTATCAGCAGCACCGCTAAAATACCTGCCGCAATATACAAATATTTCATGGTATCTTCCCCATTTTATCTTTTACTATAGTATATTCAGGTTTGCAGGGGCTGTTTACGATTTTCGACAGGATTTTTAGTGGCAAAAGCATAGAAGTAAGGGTGGCTGGTCACACCGCTATCCCGTGAAAGCAAAATTTTTCATTTTCCTGTTGACATCTCTCCAACAATCGTATATAGTGTACTTATCAAACAAGTACGATATATACAGAAAGTGCGGTGAACATGGAAATTATTATAAGCAACAGCAGCGATAAACCCATTTATGAGCAAATCTGCATACAGATAAAAAGCCTTATTATGGATGGAACCTTAGCAGCAGGCGACGCCCTGCCATCCATGCGGGCGCTGGCAAAGGACCTTCATCTCAGCGTGATTACCGTCCAGCGCGCCTACGAGGATTTGACGAGAGACGGTTTTATTGAGACCGTATCCGGAAAAGGCAGCTTTGTCGCCGCGCAGAACAGAGAATTTATTCAGGAGGAACAGCTTCGGATAGCGGAGGAGCTCTTGCAAAAAGCCGCCGAAATCGGCAGAACACACGGCATCAGCTATGAGCGGCTGTCTTCTATCCTGCAATTATTTTATGAGGAATAAATCGCAGACTATTCTGCGCAGACTTGTAAAAACAAAATTATTTGGCTGTAATTAAAAACCAAAGAAATGGAGGATATAGAGGAAATGACAGAAGAAAACAGTATTTTCGTACAGGATTTATGTAAGCATTTTGACAGCTTTACTCTGGACCACGTTTCATTTCGGGTTCCCAAAGGAAGAATCGTCGGATTTATCGGAGAAAACGGGGCCGGCAAGAGCACTACTATCAATCTGATACTCAATGAATTGAAAAAAGATGGCGGACAGATACAGCTCTTTGGAAGAGAGCATACCGCTTCTTCCGTCAGGGAAAATATCGGCGTCGTTTTTGACGAGTGCAATTTTCATGATGTGTTTACGGCTCTTGATATCGAAAGAATTTTGTCCGGTATATATAAATCATGGGACAGCAGGCTTTACCGCCAGTACCTTGAAAAATTTCAGATTCCTTTGAAAAAGAAAATCGGAACCTTTTCCAAGGGAATGAAAATGAAGCTGTCCATTATCTGCGCTATGGCGCACAAACCAAAGCTCCTTATTTTAGATGAAGCGACAACGGGGCTCGACCCTGTCGTCCGCGATGAAATTTTAGATTTGTTTCTGGAGTTTATACAAGACGAGGAATGTTCCATCTTCTTCTCCTCACACATTACGTCGGATATCCAGAAAATTGCCGACTATGTGATTCTCATTCATCAGGGGAAAATCGTTTTTGAAGAACAAAAGGACGATTTGATTTATCATTACGGCATTGCGAAATGCGGGAAAGAAAAATTTTCTTCTATAGACCCTGACGACTATATTGTGCACAGAACGGGCAGCTTCAGCGTGGAATGTCTTGTCCGCGACAAGGAAGCCATGCGGCGCAAATATGCAGATATCGTAATCGACAATGCAACGCTTGAGGATATTATGCTGTTTTATATCAAAGGAGGTACAACATGCGAGGACTGATTTATAAAGATATTACTGTTTTCTACAAAAGTATTGACAAAAGACTGTTTCTCATTGCTGCTGCGGCAGTGATATTGCTCTTATGCAATGCAGGCAGTTATGCCGGCCTGTTTGCTTCTATCATGCTTGCCATGACAGTTGGTTTGCAGAACGTGATGGGTTTTGCCAGCGATGAAAAAGCAACATGGAAAAAGTACCAGCTTGCGCTGCCGGTAAAAGGCTTTTTTGTTGTGGCATGCAAGTACATTTCCGTTATCTGCACACTGGCTGTCAGCCTTTTGGGAAGCCTCCTGTTCAATCTCCTCTCAAGCGTTATTTTCCATCGCTTCGACTTTACCGTCTGGGGACTTAGCATTGCTGCTGCGCTTATCATTCCGCTTCTGTGGACCGGTATCTGCCTTCCCTTCACCTACTGGTTTGGCTTTCACGCAGCGCAGTCTATGGGACTGCTTGTCATGATTCCCATGTTTTATCTGATAAAATATTTTGAGGACGGCGCAGGATTCTCCTCTTTGGTCAGCTCCGCTTCTTCCTTATCTATGCTTACCGGCATCTTATCCATTCTCCTCTTCGGCATCTCCATGCTGATAAGCGTAATGGGTTATGAAAGAAAAAAATAATCATCACATGCCCTAAGACGGCATAGGCAAAAAGGGAATTATATGGTAAAATAAGAAAAGCATGATAAAGGCGTACAAGCTGTATCGGCTAATTCAGAGAGAAAGAAGGTATTCTACATGAAACGTTTTGAAGGAAAGGTTGTACTTATCACCGGCGGCGGACAGGGCATCGGCAGAGGGGTTTCCAACGCATTTGCCGCTGAAGGCGCCAATCTGATTATCACGGGGCGTACTCTGTCAAAGCTGGAAAAAGCAAAAGAAGAAATTGAAAAGGAATACGGGGTAACAGTTGTTCCGATAACCGCTGACGGCGGGGACGAGGAGCAGGTTAAAAATGCCATTGAGACGGGCGTAAAGGCGCTTGGGCGTCTGGACGCCGTAGTCAACAACGCTCAAAACTCCGCTTCCGGCGTCAATCTGATAGACCACACGAAGGAGGACTTCGACAAGGCTATTTATTCCGGTCTGTATGCCACCTTCTTCTACATGAAGCATGCATTCCCTTATCTGAAGGAGACCAAGGGCAGCGTGGTGAATTTTGCATCCGGCGCGGGTCTTTTCGGCAAGCTCGGTCAGTCCAGCTATGCAGCGGCAAAGGAAGGCATCCGCGGTATGTCCAGAGTGGCCGCAAACGAATGGGGGCCTGACGGCGTTCGCGTCAACGTGATATGTCCGCTCGCCATGTCCGAAGGACTTGCACAGTGGAAGGAAGCCTATCCCGATTTATATGAAAAAACCATTCAGGGAATCCCGCTGGGACATTTTGCTGACCCGCAGAAGGATATCGGACGTGTCTGCGTATTCCTTGCAAGCGAAGAGGCAGGCTATGTGACCGGCGAGACCATCACCTTACAGGGCGGCAGCGGTCTTCGTCCGTAATTACTTTTTAACCATAAGACACAAAACTCCTTTCTGCGGCGGCTTTCCAAAACCAAAGCACACTGAGAAAGGAGTTTTTATATCTTGCTATCAGACCAGCACTTTTGATAAAAATTCTTTAAGCCTCGGATTTTTCGGCGCCCCAAAAAATTCTGCCGGCGGCGCACTCTCCAAAATTGTCCCTTCATCGATGAAAATCACCTTGTTGGCCACTTCTTTCGCAAATCCCATCTCATGTGTCACTACCACCATCGTCATGCCTGATTCCGCAAG
>CAMWUP010000220.1 GCA_947177465.1 uncultured Lachnospiraceae bacterium | reverse complement strand
GCAACCGCTATTTTCTGGGATATCCTTACAGAAGTGCTTCCTTATATGTGAATCTTTATGACAGAGGATTTGTCCGAGAAGGAATTGGCAGAGTTGGAAGAGAAGAAGCTGGAGGATACGCGCCGGTATACCCAGACTGCGAGCGGCGGGGACGGCTCAGGACAGCAGGATGGCAGCGGCGGAGACGGGGAAACACCCGTGCGCCCTCCTTGGATGGATTTTGAGAGAGATCTTGCTACCGGGTATCTGATAGACCCGGAGACGGGACAGCTTCTGGACCCGGAGACGGGGGACGCCATAGATGGTAATTATGGCGCGATTCAGGAATAGATACAACAGATAAAATCATAACCTCATAAAAAAGGGAATAGAGTATAGTAACACCTTTTTTATGAGGTTTTCATGTTAGAGAGTGGAAACAGAACCTTTCATCGGAAAAAAATAACCATTATCTTTCTATTATGCGCGTTTGTGCTTTTGCTTTTATTTTTCAGGCTGGTATATCTTATGATTGCAAAAGCGGATTATTATGCGGCAAAGGCGGTAGAGCTGCATGAAAGGGAGAGGAGCATCAAGGCGGCAAGGGGGCGGATACTGGACTGCAACGGCAATGTCATTGCAGACAATAAGACTGTCTGCACCATATCCGTGATACATAGTCAGATAGAAGATAAGGAAGAGGTAATTGCAGTTCTGTGCAGAGAGCTGGGATTGTCGGAGGAGTATGTGCGGGCTCGTGTGGAAAAGTTTTCTGCCATAGAGCGGATTAAGAGCAATGTGGATAAGGAAACCGGCGACAGAATACGGGAATACGACCTTGCGGGCGTCAAGGTAGACGAGGATTATAAGCGGTATTATCCTTATGGGAGCTTAGCGTCCAAGGTGCTCGGCTTTACAGGAAGCGACAACCAGGGAATTATAGGACTGGAAGTGATTTATGACAAATACCTTGAAGGAGAGAGGGGAACCATTCTCACAGTTACGGATGCAAGGGGAATTGAAGTGGAGGCAGCCGGTGAAAGCCGGATAGAACCGGTCAATGGAAACGATCTGCATTTGAGCATGGATATGAACATACAGAGCTATGCCACGCAGCTTGCTTATCAGGCAATGGAGACAAAGCAGGCAGACAGTGTTTCCATCATCGTGATGAACCCGCAGAATGGTGAGATTCTGGCGATGGTAAATGTTCCCGAATTTGATTTAAACAGCCCCTATGAGCTGTCAGATGAATTTCTGATGGGAGCAGGTATTTCTTCGGGCGATGCCGTGGATAATATGACGACTGAGGAAATGCAGGAGCTTTTAAATGCCATGTGGAGAAACGGCTGTATCAACGATACCTATGAGCCGGGTTCCACTTTTAAAATCATAACGGCGGCGGCAGGGCTGGAATCCGGCGTGGTAACACCTGAGAGCAGTTTTTCCTGTCCCGGCTTTATTGTGGTGGAGGACAGAAAGATACGCTGTCATAAAGTGGCAGGACATGGAGCAGAGGATTTTGTGCATGCTACCATGAATTCCTGCAATCCGGTTTTTATTACGGTAGGCTTAAGAATGGGTGCGGAGACCTTTTATAATTATTTTGAGCAGTTTGGGCTTCTTAAAAAAACCGGCGTGGATTTGCCGGGAGAAGCAGGAACCATTATGCACAAGCTGGAAAATATCGGTGAAGTGGAATTGGCGACTATTTCCTTCGGACAGTCCTTCCAGATTACGCCCATACAGCTTTTGACAACGGCAGCATCCATTGTAAATGGCGGCAGGCGCATTACGCCGCATTTTGGTGTAAAAATTACGGATACGGACGGTAACCTGATAGAAACCCTTGAATATCCGGTGGTGGAAGGGATTGTCTCAGAAGAAACCTCGGCAACCATGCGGGAGATACTGGAAATGGTGGTGTCGGAGGGGGGCGGAAAGAATGCTTATATAGAAGGGGTGCGAATCGGCGGAAAGACAGCCACAAGCCAGACACTTCCCCGAAGCAGCAATAAGTATATTGCTTCTTTTGTCGGCTTTGCACCGGCAGACAATCCGCAGGTTATCGCCATCGCCATCATCAACAATCCGCAGGGACAGTATTATGGCGGTGTGATTGCGGCGCCGATTATACGGCAGCTTTTTGAAAATATTCTTCCTTATTTGGAAATTATGGATTATAATGAAAATGGCGTCTTTGAAACGCCCGAAAACTGAGAGGACGAAAGGCTATGCATGATACGATTGCAGTACCCGCTATAGCAGCGTTTCTGATTAGCGTTTTAGCGGGACCGATTGTGATTCCTTTCCTAAAGAGATTGAAGGTGGGGCAGACTGTCAGGACGGAAGGCCCCCAAACCCACTTAAAGAAAAACGGAACGCCTACCATGGGCGGCATATTGATTCTCTCTGCCATACTGGTGGTCTCTCTGTTTTATGTGCGGGATTACCCGCGAATCATTCCCGTCCTGTTTTTGACGCTTGGCTTCGGACTGGTGGGATTTCTGGACGATTACATAAAAGTAGTGCTTGTGCGTTCTATGGGCTTAAGTCCGCTGCAGAAGCTGTGTCTGCAGCTTCTGGTGACAGGAATCTATGCGTTTTACCTTGTCAGTTATACAAACACGGATTTGACCATGCGGCTTCCGTTTATGGAAGATAAGCTGATAGATTTCGGCTTCCTCAATATACCAATTCTGTTCTTTATTGTGCTTGCCACGGTAAACGGTACAAACCTGACGGATGGGCTGGATGGACTTGCGGGCAGTGTGACCGTAATTGTAACCACCTTTTTCTCCGTGGCGGCGATTGGAACGGAAAGCGGAATCGAGCCGGTGACTTGTGCCGTTGCGGGTGCATTATTGGGTTTTCTACTGTTTAATGTGCATCCGGCAAGTGTTTTTATGGGCGATACGGGTTCTCTGGCATTGGGCGGCTTTGTGGTATCGGCGGCCTATGCGCTGCAGCTTCCGCTTTTTATTCCCATTGTGGGAATTATCTATCTGATAGAGGCGGCATCGGTTATTTTACAGGTCGCATATTTTAAAATAACCGGCGGAAAGCGGATTTTCCGTATGGCGCCCCTGCACCACCATTTTGAGCTTGGCGGGTGGTCGGAGGCGAAGGTAACAGCAGTATTTTCGATTTTGACAGCAATTTTTTGTCTGATTGCCCTGTTGGGCTTACAGTAGAACCACATTAGAATGACGAGGGGATACATATGAATGTAAAGGATAAAAAGGTATTAGTTGTAGGCTCCGGAATCAGCGGCATTGCTGCCGTGGCGCTTTTAAAAAGAGCGGGAGCCCGTCCCATGCTGTTTGACAGCAATGAAAAGCTTACAAGAGAGGAAATGGAAAAAAGACTTTCAGAGCCCGGGAGTGCGGCATGCTTTTCCGGCAGCCTGCCGGAGGAGATTGCAAAAGAAACGGAGCTTGTGGTGTTAAGTCCCGGCGTCCCCTGTGATTTGCCCTTTGTGGAGCAGTTCAGACGGCGGGGAATTCCCATCATCGGAGAGATTGAACTGGCATATCTGGAGGAAAAGGGCAGAATTGTGGCAATCACCGGCACCAATGGCAAAACCACCACAACAACGCTGGTGGGAGAAATCATGCGGGCGTATTTTGACAAGGTGTTTGTGGTCGGCAATATTGGCAAGCCTTACACCGGCGAGGTTTTACATACAACACCCGAATCCGTGACCGTGGCAGAAATAAGCAGTTTCCAGCTTGAGACGGTAAATGCTTTCAGACCTGCGGTTTCCGCCATACTGAACATTACGCCGGACCATTTGAACAGGCATCACAGCATGGAAAATTATGTGGCGGTCAAGGAGTCTGTGACGAAAAATCAGACGGAGGCAGATACCTGTGTACTGAATTATGAGGATACATATCTGCGGGAATTTGCAGGAAAATGTCCGGCAAAGGTGGTATTTTTTTCTTCAAAGCAGAGGCTTTCTGACGGCTTTTATCTGGAAGGCGATTTTATCTGCCGTGCAAAAGAGGGCAGTGCGGAAAGAGTTTTAAACATTCATGAGGGCATGAGACTGGTAGGGCTGTGCAATGTGGAAAATGTGATGGCGGCGCTGGCAGTTGCAGAAAACATGGGCGTACCGAAGGAAATTTCGCTTGCGGTTATAAAGGAGTTTAAGGCAGTGGAGCATCGGATTGAGTTTGTGGCCGAAAAGGGAGGCGTTTTATATTATAACGACTCAAAGGGCACCAATCCGGATGCAGCCATTCAGGGTATACGCGCCATGTCGCGTCCTACGGTGCGCATTGGCGGCGGCTATGACAAGGACAGCGAGTATGACGAATGGATAGAAGCGTTTGACGGCAAGGTTAAAAGTCTGGTGCTTTTGGGGCAGACCAGGGAAAAAATTGCGGACTGTGCGAGAAAGCATGGATTTATCGATATTCAAATGGCGGATACCTTTAAAGAGGCGTTTGATTTGTGTGTACAGACAGCAGAAAGAGGCGACGCAGTGCTTTTGTCGCCTGCCTGTGCAAGCTGGGGGATGTTCAAAAATTATGAGGAGCGGGGCAGAATTTTTAAAGAATATGTAAAT
>CAMWUP010000219.1 GCA_947177465.1 uncultured Lachnospiraceae bacterium | reverse complement strand
GTGTTCCCTGTCTGGTAGCTGTTCATCAGGATGCTACCGGTAAGGCACAGGATATGGCTCTGGCTTACGCGCTTGCCATCGGCGGCGCAAGGGCGGGCGTTTTAGAGACCACCTTCAGAACAGAGACGGAGACGGACCTTTTTGGTGAGCAGGCAGTTCTCTGCGGTGGCGTCTGTGCTCTGATGCAGGCAGGCTTCGAGACCTTGGTAGAAGCAGGCTATGACCCCAGAAACGCATACTTCGAGTGTATCCATGAGATGAAGCTGATTGTGGACTTGATTTACCAGAGCGGTTTCGCAGGCATGCGGTATTCCATTTCCAACACGGCTGAGTACGGCGATTATATCACAGGTCCTAAGATTATCACCGACGAGACCAAGAAGACTATGAAGAAAATACTGAAGGATATTCAGGATGGTACCTTTGCAAAAGACTTCCTGCTTGATATGTCTGCTGCAGGCGGACAGGCACATTTCCGTGCACTCAGAAAGCTTGCAAGCGAACATCCGGCAGAGGTAGTCGGCGAGGAAATCCGTAAGCTGTATAGCTGGAATGGAGAAGACAAGCTGATTAACAATTAATTGTCAGAACGTTAAAAAGGCAAAGAGCAGATAGCTTACTTTATCTGCTCTTTTTATTGCGTCCGGCTGACAGAAAGGCAGGCAGACATGAAGGATTTTGTCAAACTGACATCCCCCAGAAAAAAGATAGATACGGAAAACTGGTTTATAGAAAGCTACAAGCGGCACAAGGGACATCCGATTGCGATTCTGTTATCTTTGTACAAGGGAAATTATCATAAGTTTTTTATGGCAATTGTATGCTTTTTTTTAAAGCATATTTGTGTCTGGGTGCTGCCAATAGTGACGGCAAATATTATCAATGACATTACAACAGGCAATCCAGATACCGTCCGCAATATGCTTTTTTATGCAGTTTTGATGGTTGTGCTCATCGGACTTAACATACCAATGAATTATCTGTATACCTCCTACAAAAGCCTTGCCACGCGCTACGCGGAGACAGGGCTCAGAAAGGCACTAATCAGAAAACTGCAGCAGTTATCCATTTCCTATCATGTGGAGATGCAGTCCGGCAGACTGCAGTCCAAAATCATGCGTGACGTGGAGGCAGTGGAAACGCTTTCTACCCAGATGTTTTTAAGTGTTCTGAATATCGGATTAAATATTATTGTGGCGCTTGTCGTCACGGTATCCAAAAGCATGCTGGTTTTTGTGTTCTTTCTGATTACGGCTCCCATAGCGGCAATTACCATGGTGACCTTCCGCAGCGCCATGCGGCACAAAAACCGTGAATTCCGTAAGGAGATGGAGGAAACCTCTGCAAGGGTGATGGAAATGGTGGAGCTTGTCCCTGTGACCAGAGCGCATGCGCTGGAGGATGAGGAAGTAGAAAAGATGAGCGGACAGCTTTTTGCCGTGGCGGAGAAGGGCTATAAGCTGGATTTGGTGCAGGCGCTATTCGGCTCTGTGGGCTGGGCAGTATTTCAGGTGTTTCAGGTCATCTGTCTTGTCTTTACCGGTTATCTTGCTTTTAAGGGAAGCATTTTAGCGGGTGATATTATGCTTTACCAGAGTTACTTTGCTACCGTTGTCAATCAGGTTTCCGCCATTGTAACGCTCCTGCCCACCATCACCAAGGGAATCGAGTCCGTCAATTCTATCGGAGAAGTGCTGCTTTCGGACGAGGTGGAGAACAATGAGGGAAAAGAAAAGCTCACAAAGGTTGACGGCGTATTTGATTTCAAAGACGTGATTTTCTGTTATAAAAATAACGGCAATAAGGTGTTAAACCACTTAAACCTGCATGTAGCGCAGGGTGAAACCATTGCTCTTGTGGGAGAATCGGGCGCCGGCAAATCCACCATACTAAATCTGGTTATCGGTTTTAATCTGGCTGGCGAGGGAGAAGTACTGATGGATGGCAGGGATATGAAGGAAATCGATTTGAGGACTTACAGGCAGCATTTGGCCGTGGTACCCCAGACGTCGATTCTCTTTTCCGGCAGCATAAGGGACAATATTACCTATGGCTGCGGGCATGTCTCGGAGGAGGAGCTGAAGGAAGTAATTGAGGCGGCAAATCTGACGGATTTGGTTGCTTCGCTTCCGGATGGACTGGACACGATGGTGGGAGAGCACGGCGGCAAGCTTTCCGGCGGACAGAGACAGCGTATTTCCATAGCACGTGCGCTGGTGCGCAATCCCCGCGTTATTGTGCTGGATGAAGCGACTTCTGCGTTAGACAGTATTTCCGAGAAGCTGATTCAGCAGGCGCTTTCCAATCTGACCCGCGGACGGACCACCTTTATTGTAGCGCACAGGCTTTCTACCATACGGGAAGCTGACCGGATAGCGGTCATTGCGGATGGGCGCTGCGTAGAATACGGCACCTATGAAGAGCTGATGGCGCTTCAGGGAGAATTTTATAAAATGAAGGTACTACAGAGTTGATGATTCATAAAAGCCAAAGGGTTTCTTTAGAAAATCTTTGGCTTTTATTGTGCGTGAAATTTTGAATTGCAGATTATGATAAATTACAGTATATTGGTATTTAGACAAAATGAAAAGGACATCGTGAAAATGGAAAACAAATATCATATTTTACTGGTTGAGGATGACAGAGAAATCAGGGAAGGCATTGAAATTTATTTAAAAAATCAGGGATATGAGGTATTTCAGGCCGCCAATGGCAGGGAAGGACTTGCCGTTGTGGAGACGGAGGAGATTCATCTGGGTATTGTGGATATTATGATGCCGGTGATGGACGGCGTTACCATGTTGATGAAGCTGCGCGCCATGGGACAGGAATTTCCGGTGATTATGCTCTCTGCCAAGTCGGAGGAGGTGGATAAGATATTAGGATTGAATATGGGTGCGGACGACTATGTGACAAAGCCCTTTACGCCCATGGAGCTTTTGGCACGGGTCAATTCCCAGCTCCGCAGGTATTCCAAGTATCTTTCCGCAACGCAGAACAGTACGTCAAACGAGCATGTATATACCATCGGCGGGCTGGAGTTGAACGAGGAGACGGTGGAGGTCAGCGTGGACGGCGTACCTGTCAAGATGACGCCCATGGAATTTAAAATCGTACAGCTTTTGATTAAAAATCCCGGCAGGGTTTTCTCCGCAGATGAAATCTATGAGAGAATCTGGAACGAGAAGGCAATCAACACGGATACCATTATGGTACATGTGAGAAATATCAGGGAAAAAATAGAGGTGGACCCCAAAAATCCAAAATATCTGAAGGTAGTGTGGGGCGTTGGCTATAAAATTGAAAAGCAGTGAGAGCAAGAAGCCTAGTCTGCTGCTTAGAGAAGGGGAACAAAATGAAAGAAAAGGAAATGGCGAAAAAATCGGGAAAAGGGAAGCTTTTTGTGGTAATTACCATATTGATACCTTTGATTGCAGTCGCCATCATCATGAGCACCTATGGCATGGTAAAAAACTACAAAGCGCCTAACTATGATGATGTTCTTCACAATGAAAATGTGCTGGGACGGCTTTTTCGGGGTAATTATGTGCTGTATAAAAATCTTTGTGAGAAAATACAGGGGAAAAGCGTACAATATACAGATATCTATTTAAAGGATATCAAAGGTCTTTTGGGAAATGAACTGGGAGATTATACGGAAGAAGAAAAAGAATATTATCTGTGGGCATTCAATTCTATATTTGTCAGTGAGCTTGAAAACAATTCCTTTGAGACATTGCAGTATTTTGACTATTATGCGGAGGATTTAAAGAGCGGCGTGAGCATCAGCAATACGCAGGGCACGCTTGCGGACAATATAGGCACATATGTATATTATCTGGAGATTGTGTATGACGAGAATGGTTCTGCAACCATTGCTGCTGCAAAATCGGAAAAATCCGACCAGCTTATGCGGAAGGCATCCGAATTCACGCTTGCCAAAAACCAGCTTTTGCAGGACTGGATAACGAGACACGTATATGAGGGCAGAAGTACGACAAATCTGCTGGAATATGGAGACGGACCGAAAAACTGCCGCATCGTCTATGGCATGACGCAGACGCTTTTGGATACCTACTATCAGGGCGGAATGGGCACTTACCGGAATATCCCTCTGAATGTTTTTTACAATTACCTGGATTCGGGAATTGGCGGATACATTGTACTTTTGTTCTGGGCTGTACTGCTTCTCGCCTTGTTTCTGCCGCTAAGAGGGCTTGTGACAAAGCCGTTTCATAAAAACAGAATTTTAAATCTTCCTCTGGAAGCAATTATTGCAGCCGTTATTGTGGAGTTTGCCTTTTCTGAGGAATTGTTAGTGTATATTATCCGTTTTCTCACAGGGCAGACAGCCATGGATATATCTGATTTTATGCAGATTTCTTACGAGGCGGCGGAAGTGTTTACCTTTTACACCCATATGATTCCGCTGTACGCCATTTTTTTGTCAGCGTGGTATCTTGGTTTGTGCCTAAGAGGAGCAAGAGAGAAGGGGATTAAGAATTATGTGAAAGAAAATTGCCTGATTTATCAAATTTTCCCTTTTTGTAAGCGCAGACTG
>CAMWUP010000218.1 GCA_947177465.1 uncultured Lachnospiraceae bacterium | reverse complement strand
GGAACATCTGTCCGGTTTTGACAGGCCTTTTTTCCTTGCGGTAGGTATGTCGGCGGAGAGGCTGAAAAGTATCAAGCGGCATTCGTTTCTTGCCGGAATCGACGTCAGCAGCGGCGTGGAAACAGACGGCGTAAAGGACGGGGAGAAGATGTGTCGGTTTGTGCAGAAGGTAAGAGGTATGGAATAAGCATAGCTCTAATGCTTTAGAAACGGTCTGTGCCGTTTTGGAAAAGCAGGAAACAGAAAGGAATGAAAGAGAACATGGTAAGCAGAGGAAGATATGGAAATTACGGGGGACAGTATATCCCTGAAACCCTGATGAGCGAGTTGATTCATTTAGAGGAAAGCTATGAATTTTATAAAAAGGATACGGATTTTTTAAAGGAGCTGGATACGCTTTTTAACGAGTATGCGGGACGTCCGTCCTTACTTTATTATGCAGAGAAGATGACAAAGGATTTGGGGGGCGCAAAAATTTATCTGAAGCGTGAGGATTTAAACCATACGGGCTCCCACAAAATCAACAATGTGCTTGGGCAGGCTCTTTTGGCTAAAAAGATGGGAAAAACCAGACTGATAGCGGAGACGGGAGCGGGACAGCATGGCGTTGCCACGGCAACGGCGGCGGCGCTTTTCGGTATGGAGTGCGAAATTTTTATGGGAGAGGAGGATACCAGACGGCAGGCGCTCAATGTGTACCGCATGGAGCTTTTGGGTGCAAAGGTGCATCCGGTAAAAAGCGGCACGAGAACGCTGAAGGATGCAGTCAATGAAACCATGCGCGAGTGGGCATCCCGTGTGGACGATACGCTGTATGTGTTAGGGTCTGTTATGGGACCGCATCCCTTTCCCATGATTGTGCGGGATTTTCAGAGCGTGATTTCACGGGAGGCAAAAGCGCAGATACTTGAAAAGGAAGGAAAACTGCCGTCCGCAGTGGTGGCATGTGTGGGCGGCGGCAGCAATGCCATGGGAGCCTTTTACCATTTTATTGAGGATAAGTCGGTAAGGCTGATTGGCTGCGAGGCAGCGGGAAAGGGCGTGGACACTGCACTGACGGCGGCGACGATTGCAACCGGAAGCGTTGGTATTTTTCACGGTATGAAGTCCTATTTCTGTCAGGATGAATTCGGGCAGATTGCACCGGTTTATTCTATCTCGGCGGGGCTCGATTATCCGGGTATCGGTCCGGAGCACGCTTACCTGCATGATACGGGCAGGGCGGAATATGTGCCGGTGACGGACGACGAGGCGGTTGCTGCGTTTGAATATACGGCAAAAACGGAGGGCGTTATCTGTGCCATCGAGAGTGCCCACGCCATAGCGCATGTGCAGAAAATAGCGGGTAGTATGGACAAAGAGGATATTATTATCGTCAATGTTTCTGGCAGGGGCGATAAAGATGTTGCGGCAATCGCAAGATACAGAGGGAGGGATATTCATGAGTAAAATCAGGGAGGCATTTTCAAATAGCAAAGCGTTTATCGCGTTTCTGACGGCCGGAGACCCGACCGCAGACTGTACGGTAAACTATATTTTAGAAATGGAAAGGGCGGGAGCAGATTTGATTGAAATCGGCATACCCTTTTCCGACCCTACCGCGGAGGGGGTGGTGATTCAGGAGGCCAGCCTGCGCGCCTTAGAAGGCGGTATAACAACGGAGAGTGTGTTTCAGATTGTGGAAGAGGTCAGGAAACAGTCGCAGGTGCCCCTGGCGCTGATGACTTATCTGAATCCTGTCTTTTACTATGGATATGAAGCATTTTTCTCCCGCTGCCATAGCCTGGGCGTGGATGGCATTATTGTGCCGGACCTTCCTTTTGAAGAAAAGGCGGAAGTGGAGAGGGTGGCCGCGCGCTTCGGTGTTGATGTGGTTTCCTTGATTGCGCCTACCTCGAAGGAGCGGATACGGACGATAGCGAAGGAGGCGAAAGGCTTTATTTATGTCGTTTCTTCCATGGGCGTTACTGGTGTGCGCAGCAAAATCACGACGGATATTGCAGGTATGGTAAAAGAAATCAGAGCGGTTACGGATACCCCCTGTGCTATCGGCTTTGGCATCAGCACTCCCGAGCAGGCGGCGGAAATGGCAGGTTATGCAGACGGCGTCATTGTGGGGAGCGCTATTGTAAAGCTGATAGAAAAATATGGTGCAAATGCGGGGGAAGAACTGTATCGGTATATAAGTTCGATGAAGGCAGCTGTAAAATAAATGGAAGAGTGTTAATTTAAGAGTTGACAAAGTCGACCGGCATAGGTATAATAAATCAGTGTGTGAAAACGAAAGCATATGGATGCTTTCGCCAGGAGCAGGCTATGTTACTTAATTTGACTGACGTATTAACATCTGAAGGAAAAACGAGGTCGGAAGAAATTGCTGTTGAAATGACTGCGTTTGAAAGCCGTATGGGGCATTTCCCAATCATGGAAAAAACGCCGCTGTACCTGCAGCTTTGCAATGTGGCAGAGGGCAAGGCAGAGCTTTGCGGGCGTATGGAATTGACACAGCTTATGGATTGCGACCGCTGCCTGAAAGAGGTTCCCGTACAGATTGCATTGGATTTTACAAGAATTGCTGCAGTAACGGACGGAGAGCTTTCTGAGGAGAGCGATTTGGAATTGATAAACGGCTGTCAGTTGGACATAGAATTACTGGTATACAACGAGCTTTTGATGAACCAGCCTGAGAAGGTACTTTGTAAGCCGGATTGCAAGGGAATTTGTAAGAAGTGTGGCAAGGACCTGAATGAAGGGGATTGTGGATGCGATACTTTTGTACCGGATCCCCGCATGGCGGTATTACAGGATATCTTTAACGCAAATAAGGAGGTGTAACGATGTCTATTTGTCCCAAGAATAAAACTTCTAAGTCAAGAAGAGATAAGAGAAGAGCAAACTGGAAGATGAGTGCTCCCACATTAGTGAAGTGCAGCAAATGCGGCGCATTAATGATGCCTCACAGAGTATGCAAGGCTTGTGGTTCTTACAATAAAAAAGAAATCATCAGCATGGACTAAGAGTAAAGGCGAAGAGAAATCAAGGAATTTGTGGAACACAATTCCTTGATTTTTTTATTTCAACCCGTTTCATTTAAGGTATTACCGAGTCAGTCGGCTAATGCAAACCCAAATAGCGATAAAATAATAAAATAGTAGACTTTAAACCGTATCTGTGATATAGTATGCTACATAACATAAACGCAAAAGGAGGTGGTAGGATGACAGACAATGAAAAACTGGATTTGATTCTTGAGAAAGTGAACAGTCTTGATGAGAAAGTGAGTAGTCTTGATGAGAAAGTGAGTAGTCTTGATGAGAAAGTAAGTAGTCTTGACAAAAAGGTGAGCAGTCTTGACGAAAGGGTAAATAATCTTGAAGGTGATATGAAGGAGGTTCGGCAAAGAGTAACTAGGACAGATATGACGCTTGAAAATGAGATTCGTGTGAATATTCAGCGCGTAGCCGAAGGACATCTTGATTTATCCAGAAAGTTGGACGACTGTGTTAAAATTTCAAGTGACATCAAGGCAAAACAGGAAATACAGGATATTTACATTAACATGCATAACAGCAAATTGAAGGCATTGTGACAATCTTTCTACACCAAAGTCTGATTCTAAAATCTATAATATTTCAGTTTTCTCACCAAATATATCAGGAAAAATTTCTCCACTTTGCTTTCGTATTGACAGAATTCCCCAAAGGGATTATTGTATTTGAAGAAAATCTTTTAAAGGGGAGAGTGACATGGACAGTATGCCTGTTGTGCAGACAAAAGAAGGTTTTGTGCCCGTACATAAGAGGGGAATCAGCGGTAGTACGCTGAAAATCATTGCGATTATTTCTATGCTGATAGACCATATCGGAGCAGTGGTAGTATGGCAGTTTGTGAAGCTTGCAGTTTGGCAGCATGCATGGTATGAGCGATGGCTGGTGATTCTATATGATGTTATGCGGCTTTTGATTGGACGTATTGCGTTTCCTATATTCTGTTTTCTTTTGGTCGAGGGCTTCATCCATACGCGCAATGCGGCAAAATATGCATTGCGGCTGTTTGCATTTGCGCTGATTTCAGAGATTCCGTTTAATCTTGCTTTTGCAGAAAAACCATTTGCTCCGGAATATCAAAATGTGTTTTTTACGCTGTTTATCGGTCTGCTGGTCATGATGGCATATAGGGGGATTGCGGAGAAGCTGAAAGCGGCTGTGTGGATAAAGCTTATCCTGTATATGGCGGCGCTTGGGGCAGGTATGGGACTAGCTTACTGGCTTGATACGGACTATGATGCACTTGGCGTTTTGTGCATTATGGCGTTGTATATTTTTCGGAAAAAGAAGGCAGCCCAGATTACGGCGGGTTGTGCCCTCTTCTTGTTTTCAGGCGGCAGCGAGCTGACGGCGCCGCTTGCGTTTATTCCCATCGCTTTTTATAATGGCGAAAGAGGGCTGAAAATGAAATATTTCTTTTACCTGTTTTATCCCATCCATCTGCTGGTTTTGTATTTTATCGCATATTTTCTGGGATTGATTTAGGGTAAAGTCTTTTTGGGACTTGATTTTTATATAGTCGTTTAGT
>CAMWUP010000217.1 GCA_947177465.1 uncultured Lachnospiraceae bacterium | reverse complement strand
GTGTCAAACGGGCTTCTCTACATTTTGATTTTTACTGTCTGCAAAATAAGCGTAGAATCCCTACTCTACTGCTTGGCAGGCAGTGCGCTGTTGGCGCTTTCTGTGATTGATTTTAAAACCTGTGAGATTCCGGTTGGCTTTAATATCTTTATTGGCGTGCTGGGGGTCGTCAGGGTGTTGACAGATTTGTCAAACTGGTATTTATATGTAATTGGATTCGCTGCGGTCAGTGCTTTTTTGTACCTGCTATATGTATTGTCAAAGGGCAGGGCGATAGGCGGCGGCGATATCAAGCTGATGGCGGCGTGCGGGCTGCTGATTGGCTGGAAATTGATTATTCTGGCTTTTGTAATCGGATGTATTGTGGGCTCTGTTGTCCATATCATTCGCATGAAGGTTTCGGGGGAGGGGCGTGTGCTTGCCATGGGACCTTACTTATCCATCGGGGTTTTAATCGCAGCCCTGTGGGGGAATATGTTCCTGAACTGGTATCTTGGCGTTTTGCTTTGATGCCGCCTGCACGGATTTGGTTTTTATCCGTGCAAAAATCGGGAAAGAAGGAATTGGAAAGGGGTATTTATGGCTAAGATACTAAGCATTGAGGTCGGATATGCGCTGACAAGAATATGCGAGATGGATTATCGGAGTAAGAATCCAAAGGTATATAAGTATTTTAATGTGCCGACGCCGCAAGGCGCCATGAGCGACGGTTTTTTGGCAGATAATGAAAACTTTGTCGCTGTAATTAAGGATGCTCTTGCAGAGCATAAGGTAAAAACAAAACAGGTAGTGTTTTCCATTACTTCCAGTAAGATTGCAACAAGAGAGGTAATGGTACCTATGGTAAAGGCGAGTCAGATGGACGCCATGGTAAAGGCGAATGCATCTGACTATTTTCCAATTGATTTGACAGAATATGAACTCGCCCACCTGATTTTAGGTGTGGAAAAGGGTGAAGATAAAGCGGACCGCTACAAGGTGTTGGTGATGGCGGCGGGGAAAAGTCTGATAGCAGGTTATGAGCGGTTTGCTGCACAGCTGGGTCTGCGTCTGACAGCACTCGACTATGCAGGCAGCAGTGTCTATCAGCTCATGAAAGCGGAGTGCGGTGAAGACACGGAGATGATTATCAAAATCGAGGAGCGTTCCACAAATGCTCTTGTTATCAGTGGACAGAGTCTTGTGTTACAGCGTAATATTGTCTATGGTATTGATGAAGCGGTACAGATTCTGGGGCACGGCTCCGAGCATGGAGAAGTGGGTTACAGGGAAGTGCTGGAGCTTTTGAAACGAAAAACTTGTATCAGGGTGGCGTTAAGTCCGGAGACTAGAATTATAGAGCCTGACGATGATTTTGATGGAAACGAAAAAATTGCGGAAGCCAAGAGACGGCTGACGGAATCTTTGGCGCCGTTTGTGGGCAATGTCGCGAGAGTTGTGGATTTATACAATTCCAAGAATGTGGATAATCCCATTAAGCGTGTCCGGATTGTGGGACTGGGCGGCGATATCAGCGGTCTTTCCAAGCTCTTTACCAATGAGCTTGGCATCAAGACTACCGTAATGGGCAATCTGGAAAATATGGATTTGAGCCGCGCGGATGGGGAAGGAAGTCCCGGGTTATATGTAGCGTGCTTTGGCGCGGCAATTGCGCCGGTGGGCTTTATCAATGAAGAAAAGAAGAAGAGCGATGCACAGGAAATGAATTACCGTAATGTGGCAATTCTGTCAGGGATTTTCTTTGTACTGGCGGCGGCAGCGCTCTGTGTGCTTTCCATTACGCGGTACAACGACGCAAAGTCGGTGCAGCAGCGTCTTGTAAGGCTGGAGGCGGAATATGCGCCGGCTGAGAGTGTATATAATACCTATAACCAGATTCAAAATGTGTACAGGGAAGTGGAGAATGGCTATAAGCTGACAGGCGGACCCAATGACAATCTGATTGCCTTTTTAGAGGAGTTAGAGCAGAAGCTTCCGGCGAGTGCTGTTTTGACAGAGTTTTCCTCCAATGATGAGCAGGCTGTACTGACCATGAAGGTGGATGATAAGGAACAGGCAGCAAAGATTATCCAGACACTCCGTGGCTTTGACTGTGTGCTGGATGTGTCCATAGGTGCTGTCGATAGAGAAGATGTAGAAGCGGCAGCGGAGGAAGCAGAGGAAACGGGTGAGCCGAAAGTGATTTTCAGTATTATATGTACGTATTACCCTACCGTTATTCAAGAGGTGCAACAGCCGCAGCAGACAACACAGCCTGTCGATGACGACTTGAGTGTATTAGAGTAAGGGGGGAGCGGACATGAAAAATACAACGGCTAAACAGGCGATGACATATGTGCTGGCATTGGGCTTTGTGGTGCTCCTTGCGGTATATTTTCTGGTGTATAAATCTTACAACGACAAGGCGGAGGCTTTGGAAAAGAGTAATATAACCAAGCAGCAGCGCGTGGATGAGTTGAAGGTGTTTTATGACAATCTTTCTATTTATAATGCGGAGATAGAGCAGTATCAGGCACAGATTGCGGCTTGGCTGGATGAATTTCCGCTGGATGTAAAGGAAGAGGATATCATTGTACTGGCGCTTGAAACAGAAAAAGCAGCTTTTGTGGGTTATACCAATATCAATATAAACGGCAGGGAAGCGCTCCGCACAATTCCGGCGGCTACCATGCAGCTTGCCAAGATGGAAAATCTGACACAGGATGTTATTTTTGTGGAGAGAACGGTCAGCTATGTCAACATAACAGACTATTTCAACTTAAAGAAATGTGTGGAGACTATCAATAACAGTGCAAACAAGCTGACTATCAGCAATATTACATACAGCAAAAATGAAGAGACCGGCGAACTGGAGGGAACGATAGAAGTAACCTTTTATTCTGTTATCGGAACCGGCAAAGAATATGTGCCGCAGAATCTGAAAGAATATGAAAGCGGTCTTGCAAATCTGTTCGGCACGACCACGGTAGTGGATGAGCCGGAGGGTGAAGAAGGTGTAGAGGAATAATGTGGAACGTTGGAAGGCATAGAAAGCAAAAACTGAATAATAAGGGATTGAGTCTGGTTGAAATTTTGGTGGCGGTAGTGATTCTGGCACTGGTGACGGGTCCCCTGCTCCACAGTTTTGTTTCGGCAGCAAGGTACAATCAGCGTGCCAAGGAGCGGCAGCGCACCACGACAGCGGCACAAAGCGTTATGGAGGGCTTTAAAGCATTTGACCTTGAGGAGCTTTGCTGGCAGTTTTCCGGCGACCCTGCCCATCCTTTCCGCGTTTACAGTGGCGCAACAGGAAGCTCCACGGGGACTTATGTAGGTGAAGTAGACGGGGTACGGCAGTTTATTCCAAGTGCTGACAATACGTATGAGTTTGTTATACGGAATATTAGCTTTGAGGGTATGCTCTATGATGCAAAGATAAATCTGTCCCCTGCTGCTGCAGGAGTAAGCGTGCCTTCTGTGGAGACCATGAACGGATATCGTGATGCGGTATATAAGCAGCCAAATCAGCAGGATATGCAGGCTTTCAGCGAGGTGGTGACGAAGGTCTGGCATGCTCTGATTGATGAGGAGCTTGAGGATGGGAGTCCCAATCCGTACCATGATTTTGTGTATACCTATGAACAGGGGGATATTGATAAAGACAAAATCAGATTAGAGAAGACAACAACCGTCAATATCAATACCTCGGGAGGTATTAGTGCGGTTACGGTTTCCGTCAATTACCATTATGAGGTGACAAATTATCCGTTTTATCCGACGGATGAAGTCCATCCGGAGTATTTTGATTTGGAGGGAGATATTTCTGTTCCATCGGTAACCATTTATGATAATACAGATACAGTGTCCAATGGCGCGCTGCTGGGAGATGTCTATCTGTACTATTATCCGGCTTACAGCAGCGGTCCTGCCGGAACGAGGATTGCAGGTGAGAAGATAGAGATTTATAATAATAGCGGTGAGGCAAAGAATATTTATCTGATAAAGCAGAAAAAGACCTCTGTTACGGATACACAGCTTAACACCTGTGAGAATAGTTATACGCCTGTGGTGGTCGGCGTTCCTGCAGGTCCCGGAAATGAAATGCATTTATTTCATAATTTAAATCAGAATGTGTCCGGTGTGGGAAGCACGACAGGTACTTTTTCCATAAGCGGAATGGCGGAGGTGAAGACAGATATGTTCACTGAAAAGACGGAAATTCTGCTCTATAATGTGAAGGTGTCCATATACGAATCGGGCAGTGATTTTTCGGGGACGGCTCTTTTGGATTTGGAAGGTACCATGAACGATTAAGGTTGTTGGAGGGAGCCGCGGGTGCGGCGGAATGTGAGGCAGTATGCAGAAAGAGAAAAAGTGTCGGAAAAAATTGAATAATGCAGGCTCCGCAATCGTAACGGTGATTGTTGTGGTGGCATTTATAAGTATTCTGGCAACCACGATTCTTTATGTGTCCGGTATGAATTTTTACATGAAGATGACGGATTTGCATACCAAGGAGAGCTTTTATGAGGCGGAAACGGCTTTGGAGGAAATCAAAGCATTTCTGATGGAACAGGCGGCGGAGATCGCTGCAGCGACCCTGGTATATCAGCAGCT
>CAMWUP010000216.1 GCA_947177465.1 uncultured Lachnospiraceae bacterium | reverse complement strand
GAGTAATCATTGTTAAGTGCATATCGCACCTTCCGGCAATTCTGCCACTTTACTCAATAATAGCAAAATAGTGGCAGATGCAGGAGTCCCTGTGCCTGCCCTGCCCCATCAGGGAGGATTTACATGGGAAAAATAAATGATGTTCTGCAACGGTATCTGAGCGACAGGGAAAGATTCGCAGATTTATTTAATGCCGCCTATTTTCATGGAGAGCAGGTCGTAATGTATAATGACCTGAAAGAAGAAAATGTGCTGTACAAGGAGGGACAACAGCGCGACATAAAAATGTGCATGCGGACAGGCAGTACTTTTCGGATACTGGCGTTGGAAAATCAAAATCTGATTGATTACGCCAGAATAATCCTTTTTATCGGGATATAAGTCAGGAAACGGCAGAGGCTGCTGCTGTATTGATGAGTGTAGAGGGAATGTGGGAAAAACGGGCAAGATATCTTCATAGGTATAGAGAGGAGGTAAAATATGATATGTGTCAGGCACTGCAGGAACTATTTGAAGATGGAAGGCTTCAAGGAATAGAGCAGGGAATAGAACAGGGAATCAGGGCATGCATTACGCTGTGCAGGGAATTCGGAATAGACAAAGAAGGTGCGGTTCTGCAGATTAGCCGGAAGTTTGCGCTAAATATGGGAACGGCAGAGGAGTATACAGATAAATATTGGGTATAAATCGAAGCTGAAGACATTAAATTATCAAATTCTAAACAAAACTTTAATTTTTGATGAATTTGAAACCTTCTCTTGAAAAAAAGGACGGTATATCGTAAACTATCCTTATGCCACATATTTGCATATTATTTAAGGGAGGTTTTTGGTATGACAAAAGCAGAAATATTAAAAAAAGAGATATTAAGGCAGTATAGAAGCGTAAGGCAGTTTGCATTGGAGATGGGAATTCCTTACAGTACGCTTGTGACGGCGCTGGAGCGTGGTATAGACGGAATGGCTTATGGAACCGTAATCAGAATGTGTGATAAGTTGAGCCTGAATCCCGTGGACTTCAGTTCGTTGGAGCGAGATACTTCTCTGGGAGCACAGCTTTTAGAAAACCGTGTTATGCAATACTATGTTAAGCTGAATCAGAGCGGCAGGGACAAAATATTGGAATTGATGGATGATTTTGTACAGATTGACAAGTATAAGGCAAAGTCCAGAAAGTCCAAATAAGCAGGCATAAGGTATCTGCACGGAGGTTTCCATGAATTATGATTATCTGATTGTCGGCGCAGGGCTTTTCGGAGCCGTATTTGCCAGAGAGATGCAAAACGCCGGAAAAAGCTGTTTGGTGATAGACAGGCGAAAGGTGGTCGCAGGCAACGTATACACAGAGGAAAAAGCAGGTATACAGGTACACAAGTACGGCGCCCATATTTTTCATACTTCGGATAAAAGTATATGGGAATATGTACAGCAGTTTGCCGAGTTTAATCATTACATTAATTCTCCGGTGGCTGTATATAAAGGGCAGATATACAATCTGCCTTTCAATATGAATACTTTCAGCAGGCTGTGGGGTGTGAAGACACCGGCAGAGGCGAAGGAAAAAATAGCGGAACAGATTGCCGGACTGCATATCGCAGAGCCGCAGAATCTGGAGGAGCAGGCATTATCTTTGGTTGGCACGGATGTCTATGAGAAATTGATAAAGGGCTATACGGAGAAGCAGTGGGGACGTGACTGCAGAGAGCTTCCGGCTTTCATTATAAAACGGCTGCCGCTTCGGTTTGTGTATGACAATAATTATTTCACAGACCCTTATCAGGGAATCCCGAAAGGCGGTTATACAAAGCTTGTAGAAAAGCTGCTGGGGGACACGCCGGTTCGTCTGGGTGTTTCGTACAGGGAATTCCAGAAACAAAATGTAGCGCGGGGCACGGAAGCGGATACCTTTGGAAAGGTGCTGTATACCGGCATGATAGACGAGTACTTCGACTATTCTCTCGGAGAGCTGCAGTATCGTTCCCTGCGTTTTGAAGAGGAATTGCTCGCAGGCTGTGAGAATTATCAGGGAAATGCAGTGGTAAATTACACGGAGCGGGAGGTTCCTTACACGCGCATTATCGAGCATAAGCACTTTGCGTTCGGTACACAGCCTGATACAGTGATTACCAAAGAATATCCTTCAGAGTGGAAGCGGGGCGACGAGCCCTATTATCCCATCAATGACAGGCAGAATGATGCACTTTATGCGCAGTACGCTGAGTTGGCAAAAAAGGAACAGAACGTTCTGTTTGGAGGCAGGCTGGGTCAGTACCGCTACTATGATATGGACAAGGTGATTGCAGCGGCGCTTGATATGGCACGAGCACAATTACAGTAGAAAATGGAGACTAATCTGAGCAAGGTTAGTCTCTTTTCAAATTTAAATTGCAGAGAAAGCGGACAGATAATGAGTATCAAAAAAGAAATCAAGGTGTTATTAGAAAAAGCGCAATGCAGCACTACGCTTGCAGATAAAATCAAAGAGTACGAAAAGGCTTGTCCTATGGATTTGGACTTATATTGGATGAAGGCGGAAATGCTGCTTTTATGTGGGGATGGAGAAGAGGCATATTCTATCATAAAGGAAGGAATCCGAAAGAATCCCTACAATATGGAAATGAACACAACGGCAAGAAGAGTGTGCAAAGAAACGAAAAGATATGTGGAGGCAGTCCGGTATAATGCAATTTTGACTATGTTAAGCAGTTTTTTTCCCCAGAATGTGAAGGCTGATTCACAGAGTGAGGAATTGCTGGAACAACTGGCGGGTGAAAGCGCCGATATGCAGAGCGGGGGATATCAAAAAGAACTTGAATATTTAAATAAACATTTGGGAACGGCATTTGGATTATTGGACCACACTTATTACAGTGAAGGCTTTCATTTGATTGGAACCATTTATGAGGATATTTACGGGAATCAAAAATACAATGCCTATTATGACAGTATAGGTCTGGAATCCTTGATACCAGATATTGCGCAGAAGCATATGTCGTGGTGGGTTACAAAGCTGGAATGTCTCGAAGTCAGTAAAATAAATACTTTTACGTTGGGAAGCGAGTCGGAATATCTGCTTCCTGTCTTGCAGGAAAATCTGGATGCGTTGTACGGCATACTGTCGCAGGACGGAAGAAAGGCGATTTGCCAAAATAAAAAAGCGCACCATTTTGAATATTACAGGCTGCCCCCTGCGGCGGTTTTGGTTTCGCAAAAACCATTGTATATTGGTAATCCCATTGCATTAAAGCAAGAACCAAACAATAAGAAGCTGGTATTAAATATTTTTGTAGATGGACTTTCGCAAAAGGTAATAGAGGAAGAAAAGCTGTCATCGCTTATGCCGTATACCGATGCCTTTTTTTCAAAAGGGGTACATTGTACGAATGTGTATACAAATGGGGAATGGACATTGCCGTCTATTGCAACCTATGTGACAGGGGTAAGTTCTCCCAATCATATGCTTATACATAACACTGTCACGAATACGCTGCCGGCAGATATCACTGTCTTGGCGGAATACTTTAAGGAACAGGGATATCAGACCGCAAAAATAGACGGAGACTGGCGCACAACCCAGTCTTATGGGTATGGGCGTGGGATGGACCGTATTATATATCAGAATCTGAGTATTGGAATGACGCCGGAACGCGTGGTGGCAGATGTTTTGGAGCATTTGGAGCTGATGAAGGAAACCAATCAGTTTGTCTGGATGGAGATTGGCGATTTACATGATATTGCGGACGGGTTTTCGCAGAAGCCATCTGCGCAGGTCAAAATTCCGTTTGAAAAGCGTTCTGTTGAGGAACAAAATGCTACTTCGGTAAAACAAAATTACAGTGAGAATAAGCGTGCGGCGTATATTGAACAAATGAAATGGATTGATGGACATCTGGCTGCACTGTACCGCTACATCGAGGAACATTATAAAGACGATGAAGTTGTGATATCCATGTTTGGCGATCATGGACAAGGATATCTGGTTAAGCCTGACGAGCATTTTCTGGCGGAAGGACGTTCCAAGGTCGGTATGTTGTTTCGTGGTGGATTTGAACAAGGAACTGTGTGCAATGAATTGATATCTACTTGTGATTATCTGCCCATTTTATGTAAACTGGCAAATATACCGTTAAAGGGAGAAGAGATAGATGGAAGACTGCCGGTTTTCTTTGGTGGAGAAGAAGAACGCGAATATGCCGTTACAGACAGTATTCATCCGGGAGATCCTTATCAGGCGGCGATTATTTCGAAGGACTCTGTGTTTTATTTTACGTCAGGAGGGCTGGTAGGATATGACGGCAGATTTGAGCTGGGGAATTATACGTGTAAGGTTTTGGAGCGGTCAGGACGGGAATGTACAGATGAAAGAAAAAAACAAAAGTACTGGAAGGTTTTGATGCAGCACATCGGAGGACTGGTTGTTTATGAATCCGATATATGATATTGAGGATGCGGGAAAATATAACTAAATAGAGGAGAAAAGCAGGATGTTACAATTTCCGGAAGATTATTTTCAAAAGGAATTCAGATGTGATTTTAACTTCAGGGAGACCATGAAGCGCTATTGGGCAGCACAGATGGAAGTGCTGCAGGTAGTGATT
>CAMWUP010000215.1 GCA_947177465.1 uncultured Lachnospiraceae bacterium | reverse complement strand
CTTCATATTATCCTCCAAAGCCGTTCTGCGGTAACATGCTTTCCGGTTTACTTTGTGCCAAAAATCCTGTCGCCCGCATCGCCCAGTCCGGGAACAATATAGCCGTGGTCGTTCAGCTTCTCGTCCATCGCGCCGATATACATGTCCACATCCGGATGCGCCGCTTTCATTTTCTCCACGCCCTCCGGCGCAGCAATGATACACATAAAATGTATATTTTTACAGCCTTTTTCCTTCAGCATTTGGATTGCAGCCACCGATGAGCCTCCCGTTGCCAGCATGGGGTCAACCACAAACACTTCACGCTCTGCGCAGTCCGCCGGAAGCTTACAGTAATACTCTACCGGATTTAAGGTTTCCGGATCCCTGTACAATCCGATATGTCCGACCTTGGCTGCCGGAATAAGCTGCAATACACCGTCAACCATGCCAAGTCCGGCTCGCAGAATCGGCACTATCGCCATCTTCTTTCCCTTTAATTCCTTCGCAATCGTCTTACAGATAGGCGTTTCAATCTCCACATCGGAAAGCCGCAAATCCCTTGTCGCTTCATAACAAATCAGCATCGCAATTTCGCTGATCGTCTGCCGGAAATCCTTCGTGCCGGTCTCCTTTCTGCGGATATATCCTATTTTGTGCTGAATCAACGGATGCTCCATTACGATAACCTTTGCCATACCCTTACCTCTTACCCTTTCCTTTTGTATTGTTGATGGTTTCCTCAAAGCATAGCGACTCTGCGCTTATGCTTTTCTTCCTCCGAAAACGGCGTATTCAGAAACACCTCCACGATATCCAGCGCCAAATTGGAACCGGTCATTCCGCCTCCCAGCGCCAGCATATTGGCATTGTTGTGCAGCCTTGTCATCTTTGCCGAAAGACTGTCATGACAGAGCGCACAACGGATTCCCTCCACTTTGTTTGCCGCCATGGAAATGCCAATGCCCGTCGTACAGATTACAATCCCCTTTTCACATTCGCCCGAGGCCACAGCCTCCGCCGCCGCACGTCCAAACACCGGATAATCGCAGGAATCTTTGTCCTGACATCCAAAATCCTTATACGCAATTCCTTTTTCCTTGAGATATCCTATAATAATCTGTTTTAAATCATAACCGCCGTGGTCGCTTCCAATTGCAATCATCTAATCCTCCTTATTCTCCTCACAGCCGCTTACAACTGTATCACTTGATGCCCCGCCGCCTTTAAAAGCCGGTTCATTACAGCCTCCCCAATGCCGTCATCCTCAAACGCTTCCGAGTAGATAACCTCCGCGCCCTCTTCATCAAGCTCGCGCAGCACTGCATACAAACGCCTTGCCGCAGACAGCTCGTCCGCCCTGCTGCCAACCGATTTGACAATATCGGCACGATATCCCGCCGCCGTCTCATCCGTGGCAATCACACCGCTCCTTTTCCCCTCGCCTCTCATCAAAGATATCTGTGTGTTAATATATTCTACAACATTTTCCTTTTTTCCTGAAACAATCGTCATATCACCATTCGGCGCATAATGGCGGTACTTCATACCCGGCGCTCTTGGCGCCTGTTCACTCCCACCGCTGCAGGCCTTGTCAGTCTCCACCCTGCCCAAAACCTCCTGCAGCATGTCGCGGGACACATAGCCGGGGCGCAAAATCTCTGCCGGTTCCACTGTCAAATCCACAATAGTCGACTCCAGACCAATGCCAACCTCCCCGCCGTCTATCACCATATCAATACGTCCATCCATATCCTCCAAGACGTATTTTGCAAGCGTGGGGCTGGGTCTGCCGGAGGTGTTGGCGCTCGGCGCCGCTACAAAGCCGCCTGCTGCGGCAATCAGCGCCTGTGCAGTTCTGTGTGCCGGAAAACGAACCGCCACCGTAGAAAGACCTCCTGTGGTCTCAAAGGGAACCACCTCCGCCTTCGGCAGAATCAAGGTAAGCGGTCCCGGCCAAAAAGCATCCGCAAGTCTCTTTGCAGCCTCTAACATCTGTTGGTGTTCGGGAGCGTTCGACGCAATCCGGTAGATATCTGCAAAACGGCAGATATGCACAATCAGGGGATTGTCGGAAGGTCTTCCCTTCGCTTCGTATATCTTTTGAGAGGAAAAAGGATTGAGGGCATCGCCGCCCAGTCCGTAAACCGTTTCCGTAGGAAACGCAACAAGCCCTCCCCGTCGGATAATGCTTCCGGCCTCTGCAAGGCGCCCCTTGTCGTCATCCTCCATACATGTTATGACTTTCGTATTCACTCGCAGCTCCCCCGCCTATTCGCACAGCTTTGCCACGACTTCATTGATTACCTTGCCATCAGCCTTGCCCTTTAACGAGCCCATCACGGCCTTCATAATCTGCCCTTTGTTCTTCGTCGCCAGCGCTTCGGCAAAATTCTCCTGCAGATACTTCGCCACTTCCTCCGCAGGCATCATACTGGGCGCATACTCCGCGATAATGTCATGACGCGTCTGATATTCTGCCCGCAATTCCGCTCTTTCCGCAGGGCAGCTTTCAATCTGCTCCTTGGCAGACTTCAACTCCTTTAAGATAACCTCGTTCACCAGCTCTGCGGGAATGTCTTCTCTGCATCCTGCGTCGATACCTGCTTTTTTTACTGCCGATACCAGCGCCGAAATCGCATCCTTTCTCTCTTTATCTCTTGCCTTCATCGCAGCAACCATATCTGCCCTTAACTGCTCCAGTTTCATTTTTTACCTCATTTCCGCTAACATGCCTTATATTATTATGCCAATTTCAAACCATACTCTATCATAGTATACCACAATATGCTTATGAAAGCTATCTTTCTTGTAATTTTCTCACTTTATACAGCGGAATGTCTGGCAGGCGACGTGAAGCGGTCTCCAAACAGCCGACAATTTACTAGAATGATTCCAACGCCTGTGATACAATAACAGAAATATGTCACATCCGTCGAAAAGGAGGCAAAATGACTGCAAAGGAAACGCAAATGGTTCAGGAAGCACTGCAATTCTACCCATTTAAAAACACAGAATTTTCATTTATCCGTCATAATGAAAATATTACCTGCAAGGTAACAGCGGACGGAAATAACTATGTACTGCGTATTCATGCTCCTATGGAAGGTTTCTCACTAAAACTGTTTGAACAGGGATTGGCAGAGCCCTTGATACACAGCGAAATTGAGCTTTTACTGCACCTTTCCGAAATGGCGCCGTTTCCGGTGCAAAAGCCTGTGCCAAACAGATTCGGGGAATATATATCCATCCTCTCATGCGGTGTACCTGCGGAGCTGCTGCAATGGGTCGACGGAGAGACGCTGGCCGGCGAAGATATCGCACAATATGCCGAAGAACTCGGCACTCTTGCAGCTCAGATTAATTCTGCAGCACAAGGTTTTATGGGCGAGAGGATTTCCTATTCCTATAGCCTTGTGCAGCGGATGAAATCCGAATTTGCAGCTGCAAAGGAAAAATCCCACATCACACAGGAAGAAACCTCTGTATGCTGTGCTGTACTCACCGCAATAGAACATATTATGGCAGAGCTTGACAAACAACCAAATTCCAAATGCCTGATTCATGCTGATTTAAGCACTGAGAATATCTTAAAAACGGCGGAAGGACTTGCGCCCATCGACTTTTCGCTCTCCGGCTTTGGATATCGGGCACAGGAATGTGGTATGCTCGCATTTAGTTACGACAGTGAGGCAGAAAGGGAAATTGTCAGAACCAGTTACGAAAAGGCGAGCGGCGTCGAAATCAAGCGACAGCACATGAACGCCTTTGGTGTATTCAGTATTCTGGCGTTCATCGCCGCACAGCATGACCGATACTTTACAGAAAGCTGGTTTCAGGAATCCATGAAAGGTTGGACAAGTACATTATTTGTTAACCTGCTAAATGAACTTGCAATTATGTCCCATTAGAAATACAATAGTCTCAGCACAGGCAGCTTTACCATAGACTGCAGAAATGGAGATACACAATGACAAAAAACGAGAACCTGAAGATTTATACGCTGCCGGAAACGCCCTACTATAAGGTGCACGGCAGAACTGATTTCAGCCAGTATCCGCTTCCTTTGTTCTGGAACGGCAGCGCCGTAGAGGTGAATGTGACCGGTTCGGAGCTTTGGATTGACATCGACGTGGATTTTGACTGTCATGAGCCTTGGGTATGCTGCGCAATAAACGGCGCAGTCATGAGCAGGCAAATGCTGCTGCCCGGCAGCTATTCCCTGTGTCTGTTCCGCGGCATGAGTCCGGACCCCGTTAAAAACGTACAGTTTGTCCGTGAGTTACAGGCTATGTCCGAGGATGCCTCCTGCCATATCCTGATTCGCGGTTTCCGGACAGACGGTCATTTTTCACCCGTCCCCGACAGAAGGTTTAAGCTGGAATTTATCGGCGACAGCATCACTTCCGGAGAAGGAACCTATGGCGCGAAGGAAGACACGGACTGGATTCCCATGTACATGAGTGCAAGCAGAAATTATGCTGCGATTACCGCACAGGCATTAAATGCGGAAGCCCGCCTGCTCTCACAGGGCGGATGGGGAGCTCTCTGCGGCTGGGACAACAATCCGCACAATAACCTTCCCACCTATTACACAAAGATTTGCGGACTGGCCGGCGGCTCTGTCAACG
>CAMWUP010000214.1 GCA_947177465.1 uncultured Lachnospiraceae bacterium | reverse complement strand
TTCGGGAATAATTGGTTATTTTTACAATTTTTGCAGTAACCATAAAGCTCCAGTTTATGCCCTGTGACTAAAAATTCGTCTGATTCTGTGGCAAGATGCAGATGTTCAAAGGGACAAGCCTGCAAGGGCTGCTTCTTATGGCAGCCAAGACAGACTGCATAGTGGGTATGTCTGTTTCGTTTCCACTCGTACATCACAGTGTCTTCCCCCATAAAGCTGCTTTTTTCCACATAGCCTTTTTCTTCAAACGCCGTCAGAATACGATAGACTGTCGAAACTGCATAGCCGCCTTCGTTGTTCCTCCGTAAAATCAAATTGTATATCTGCACTGCGCTCAATGGCTCTTCCGATGCAGACAATACCTCATATACAGCTTTTCGCTGTTTTGTCCATTTTATTCCTGCCGGATATACAAAACCATTTTCTGCCATTATTTTTACCTCTTGTATAGTATAGGAGTCTTTTCACAAATCCCCGCTTTCAAATCAGCTTACATAATGGAAAAGCCTGTCAGCTCCATCAACAGACCTGCCGCTACGCCAATACCATAGAGAAGCAGCACAATTCCTGCATTTTCCTTTTTGCTCTTGTTTGCCCGAAACAAAACCAGCACACCCACACCCGCACCGGCAAGCAAACCGGACATGCAGGCGGCAAAGCTCATGGCACCCTCCAGATACAGCCTTGTGATTACCACGGAAGAAGCGCAGTTCGGTATCAGCCCGACCAGACCCGCAAGCAGTTCACCTATTACCGGTTTATTTAAAAGCAGTCCTTCCAAAACCGCTTCTCCCCAAAAATAAAGTACTATATTCAGCAGAAAGGATACCAACAAAATAAACAATGTGATTTTTATGGTGTGAACCACAGCGGATTTCAGTATTCCGCCGCCTTCCCCGCAATGGCAGTGGTCATGCTCGCACATTTCATGGATATGGTCATGCTCTGCCTTTTTAGGACGTATCACCATATCTATCAGAAAACCGGCAGCGATACCGATTACTGCTTTAACAGCCAGTATTTTTAAAATGGGAGCAATGCCGAACCTGTCTGCCTCGGATATCAGAATGGGAAGCATCTCGTCAGAGGTAGACAGATAAACAGCAATCAGCGTACCTAAGGTAATCACCCTTCCCGCATAGAGACCTGCTGCTGCCGCGGAAAATCCGCATTGTGGCACAGCACCCAGTACACCGCCAAACAAGGGTCCCAAACGTCCGCCTTTCTGTACCAGATTTTTAACTCCTTTTGCCGTTTTATGCTCCAGATATTCCATTGCCAGATATGTTAAAAACAAAAATGGTATCAATCTTGCGCTGTCTGCCAAAGTATCCAAAATGACATCCCACATAACTTCATCCTCTTTTCCAAGGCTGTGCACTTCCAAAACAATAATCACAACCCCGCTTCTAAATGCAAATGCAACTCATTCGCATTTAGAACTATATCATCTTTCAGTGGAATGTCAAGTACTTTTTCAATTATGACAAACTCTTTTTCATTTACCCCTGTCGCCAGAAATTAAATTCCGGATATTTTTCTTCCAGAAGCACCTGCGTCTCTTCCCAGCTTAAACCTGTAATATCAGTTCTTTCCACCTCTTCTCCCCATTCGGAATAGACCGCAACATCAATCATTTTATCGCCATCCCATGACTCATAATACAGGTCAAGTCCCTTTTCCAATTGATATTCTCCATTTTGCAGCCCATAAATCTCATAGACTTGATGAGGCGCTCCCACCTGCCCACGGTTACAAATTTTGTGCGCCTCATAGTCTATAAATATACATTGCGGAAGCTCCGTTTTTACATACTTTCCTTCTTCTTCGAACCAGACAAAGAGCTTATAGTCGTCAAAATCTCCCCCGCTGCCGCCGTCATAGCCTGCATAATACAAAATATCCTCATAGCTGTCATCATTGCCATCCCATACAGTACATGTCTGTTCACCTTGCGACAATAATACCCTCTTCCTATCCGTTAAAATCACCTGATAAAAATCAGGGTTTCCCTCTCTCCCCTTTATCTCTATTCTGACCCGCTCCTCATCGTCATTGTATAGCAGCCTGAATCCGGTCTGTACCAGCGCCGTGTCTGATATCTCTTCTGTTACCGTCACGGTACGTACCCGCTTATAGGCCTCTTCGGAATTATCATAGTTATACTGCCATCCGTACAACGCCATTTCCTGTTTTTCATAATCACGGTAAACGGCAATGCCCTGACTCCCCCATTTGTACGAATAAACAAGCGTCATTACAAAAAGCTCCGGCTCCTGCCATGTACCGCCGGTTAGATAAAGTGCCTTGGGCAGCATTACTCTTTCATAAATACCATCCTTAGACAAGCACCAGATATCCCCGCCGCAATATCCGTTTTCCTCCATAGCATCGTCATGATTGCCATGCACCGCCACATAGTCCATTCTTCCATCACCGTTTATATCATATTCCGCATAATAAAGATACTCCCATGCTTCTCCCGCTTCCTCATACAGCCCTAAAAGCACAGGATTTTCCCTGCCGTCCTGATAGGTGCGAAATACATTGGCACACGCAATTTCCTCCGGCACAAAATCATCCGGATGAAATATATACCGGCAATTCACGTCCTTCCCAAGGAATACTTCCTCTATGGTAAGTCCAGCTCCTTCTATATCCGCCTTTGCTGACATTGCTGCTTCCTTTGCTGCAAGGTACTCTGCCTTTAACACATCCGCTATAGCTAACGACAGCGGGCTTTTCTCCGTTTGTTCTTTTCCACAGCCGGATAAGAGCAGGATTCCCACAAACCCCGCCGTAAGTATTCGTAAACTTTTTTTCATAACACCACCTCCTACTCCATATAATACCATATCTCCCCATACGTTTCTATATTCTATATTGACTGCCTGCCTAAAGTGGTATAAAGTGAGATTATTGCATGACAGGCAGTACACGCTGTTGTTTCGCCCAAGTTAAGGAGGCACTGGTTAAAAAATGGTTAAAAAATGGATTCAAAAAAGAATTTTTTTGTGCATTACTATTGCAGCAATGCTCGCACTCGGAAATTTTGCAGGCAGTATACATGTATATGCTGCCCAAATCGAATCACCAACGGATTTACCTGCCGAACCACCGGCGGATTTGCCTTGCGAATCATCCGGCAGTACACTGACAAACCCTCCGGAAATGCCGGCATTGACCGACGAAGAGCTGCGCATCTACTTTGGCGACTCTGTTTTTATCGGTGATTCCATCATGGCAGGGTTTCGTAATTACAGTGCAAATCAGGAAACCTATGTTCAGAACATCCAGTTTCTGGCGGAAGTAAGCTACGGTGTCAGGAACGCCCTGAAACCCTTGGACAGCAGCCGCACACATCCGAAATATAACGGGGAAAAATATCTGGTTTGGGATGCCATTCCCCTCACTGGCTGCAAACGCGCTTTTATCATGCTTGGACTGAACGATATCGGTATATGGGGACCTGAGAAAACCTGTGACAAATACAAGGAACTGATTGACAAAATTCTGGAAAACTCGCCGGAGTTGGAAATTCATATTGTCAGCATAACCTATACCTTAGAGGATGCGGGAAAAGATGCATTAAATAACGTAAACATCGCAGCGTACAACACTCTTTTACAGGAAATGGCTGAAGAAAACGGTTGGGGATATCTCGATTTGTGTACCGTTATATCTGACGGCAATGGCAACCTTGCGGAGGACTACTGCAGCGACGGTTTTGTCCATCTAAAAAAGACTGCTTATTCTCTGTGGGAAGCGGAACTTATCAATTATGCAGGTGCTGTATGCGGGGAGGCGGCAGGAGAACCCCTGACAGACAATATTGAGAATCCGGAGCAGGTTCCCGCTTTTTAAGTTTTTACCTGTCTTCCATCACCTGAAAAATGTAAAACTTCAAGTAATAGGAAGAATCCGACGCCCAAAGTATGGGATGGTCCGGCGCCTGTGTCCGAAACTCCACCTGCTTAAGACGCTTGTGCGCTCCCCTTGCCGCCTCCGCAATGGTTTTTTTGAAAAGCTCCGGCTCCATAAAATGGGAGCAGGAACAGGTGGCAAGGAAACCGCCGTCCTCAATCAACTTCATGCCGCGCAGATTGATTTCCCGATATCCCTTTACGGCATTTTTAACTGAACTGCGCGATTTGGTAAAAGCCGGCGGGTCCAAGATTACCACATCAAATTTTTCTCCCTTCTTCTCAAGCTCCGGAAGCAGCTCAAATACATCGGCGCAAAGGAACCGTACCCTGTCCTCCAAATGGTTCAGCGCCGCATTTTCCCTTGCCTGTGCAATTCCCAGCTCAGAAGCATCCACGCCTGTTACTTCCTTTGCCCCTGCAATACCCGCGTTTAACGCAAAAGAACCCGTGTGGGTAAAGCAATCCAGTACCTTTTTGCCCCTGCAGATTTTATGAATCGCCGCGCGATTGTTCTTCTGGTCAAGAAAAAATCCGGTCTTTTGCCCGTCCTCCACATTGACCATATATTGAACACCATTTTCTACTATTTTTATATGCGTGTCAAAAGGCGCACCAATAAAGCCATTGCTACGCTCCATTCCCTCCTGTTCCCGCACCTTGTCGTCGCTGCGCTCATAAATTCCTCTGACCGCAATCA
>CAMWUP010000213.1 GCA_947177465.1 uncultured Lachnospiraceae bacterium | reverse complement strand
CGTATTTTTATGAATAGCCACGCTATAGAGGCATGGGATAAGCTTGGATTTCTGCCCGGCGATTTGCAGCGTACGGTGGATCCGTACCTGCGCCCGCTTTATGACGCCCTGCATCAAATTATGGGACCGGAGAGCTTTGCCAGGAATATGGAGAAGGGATTGATTGAGGTTGCGCCGCTTGCCTATATGCGGGGACGCACGCTGGACAACGCCTATATTATTTTAGATGAGGCGCAGAATACCACACCGGCACAGATGAAAATGTTTCTGACCCGAATCGGTTTCGGCTCCAAGGTGATTGTGACGGGGGACGCTTCCCAGAAGGATTTGCCGCAGGGCACCCGTTCGGGACTTGACGTGGCGGCAAGGGTGCTGAAGAACATAGAAGATATTGCGTTCTGCAATCTGACAAGCCGCGATGTGGTAAGGCATCCTCTTGTGCAGAAGATTGTAAAGGCATATGACGATTATGAGGAAAATGAAAAGCGGCATCAGGATAAAATGAAAAACAGGGAAACCCGAAAATATGGCAAAAGATAAAATGAAATATGGAAAAAATATATGCCTGTCGGCAGCAGTCATGTTTTCTGCGACCGTGCTTTCGGTGTGTGCCTTCAGCTATGTGAGAGGGCTTGACGGGGCGGATATCATCCGCAATACAGTAATGAGCGGCATCGGAATTTTTACCGTGTTGCTTTTTATGGCACAGGCAAAGGCAGGCAGACTCTTCGAATATGACAACGGAGAGCATATGCTTCGGTTTATGGTAGTTTATTTGATTTGTCTGGCGTTTTCGTTTGCAATCGCATATCTGCCGGCAGCCGGATGGCCTTATCTGGCAGTCTTTGTGTTTCTCACTCTTTTTTCCAATCTGCAGACTGGTATTTGTGCAGGAACGATTTTGCTTGCCGTTTCCATACTCCTTGCGGGGCATGGAGCGGAGATTTTCGTTCTGTATTTTGTCTGTGGTTTTGCCGGTGCAAGCCTTTTCAAAGGGTTAAATGAGGCTTATAAAATCGGGATACCGGCAGTTGTTTCTATTATGTTTCTTTTGACGGGAGAAACGGCATGCGTGGTGCTTTACGCCAATGAAACCTTAAGGCCGGAGTTGTTTTTGATTCCGCTTATCAATGTGATTGCCAGCCTTGTGCTGCTTCTGATTATACTCAGGGTTTTCTACGCCCTCGTGATTTATAAGCACAGGAACAAATATCTGGAAATCAATGATCAGGAATGTGCGCTTTTGGTAGAGCTGAAGGAAAAATCGAAGGAAGAATATTACCAGGCAGTGCACACGGCGTATTTCTGTGAAAGAATTTCCCGACTTCTTTTACTGGATGTAAATGCAGCAAAGACTGGCGGCTATTACCGCCGTATCGGGAGCTTGAGAGGGGAAAACACGTGGGAGACGGTGTCAGGGATTGCGTCTGAATACGCTTTTCCACGGGAGGCAGTGCGCATACTGCGGGAATTTCTGGACAAAACAGTTCCCGTCCGGCAAAAGGAAACAGCGGTGCTTCTTATGTCGGATGCCGTGATAAGCTCTATTTTATATCTGCTGGCAAAAAAGAATGAAAAAATGGACTATGATAAGATTATAGATACGGTTTTTAAACAAAAGCTGGAGTCGGGCGTGCTGAAAGAATGCAGTATGACTTTGGAGGAGTTGTACAGGATGAAATCAATTTTTAAGGAGGAAAAGCTGTATTATGACTTCTTACGTTGAAAATGAAACAGAAGTGAAATTTTCCTTTGACAGCAAGGCAGTGGCGGACAGGGTGATGGCTGCCGTGCTGTGTGCGGAGGCATGTCCCTACGAGGCGCAGATAAACCTTCTGCTTACGGACAATGAAGGAATCAGGACATACAATGCGCAGTTCAGACAGATTGACAAGGAAACGGATGTATTGTCCTTCCCCAATGTGGATTATGAAAAACCATCAGATTTTTCAAATCTGAAGGAAAGAGAAGCGGATTATTTTGACCCCGACAGCAAAGAATTACTTCTCGGTGATATTATCATATCGGTGGACAAGGTAAAGGAGCAGGCGGCAGCGTACAATCACTCTGAAATGAGGGAATTTTCGTTTTTGGTGGCGCACAGTATGCTGCATCTGTGCGGGTATGACCACATGGAACCGGCAGAAGCGAAAGTGATGGAGGCAAAGCAGGAGGCGATTTTGACATCGCTTGGCATTACACGGGAGAACTGAGGCGGATTTGTCTGCGGACAAAACGGCTTACAGGACACAAAGCAAAAGATGGGAGTAAATATGAATCAAATGGAAATCAGGAAGAGGCAGTTCGGGCTTGTGAGCAAAATTTTGGGATTTGCCATTGCAATTATGCTGGTAAGGCTGATTGGAGACTTGGGAATGGCATATTTTGCCGCAGCCCTGGAAGTATATATATTGCTGCAGATGCTTTTTATTGCCGGAATTCCTGACTGTATGGCGCGGCTGATTCGAAGCCGTATGGCAAAAGGCCAGTATAAAAACGCAGGTAAGGTGACTGGTGCCGCATTTTTCTACTGTCTGGTGATTGGCATATCAGGAAGTGTTTTTCTGCTTCTGGCGGCGGATTCCTTGATGCGGCTGTGTAAGCTGCCGGAAGCGGCGCTTACCTTGAAAATACTTGCCGCCGCTTTTTTTCTGCAGGCACTCTGCGCATTGCTGCAAGGCTATTTTCAGGGAATGGGAACGGCGATGCCTTCCATGATATTCGGTATAATCAGGCAGATATTTTGCCTGTCCTTTTCCCTGTTGTTTGCGCACATGATGCATGCTTATGGTGAAAAAACCGCTGCGCTTTTGCACAATGAAAAGTTTGCCGGTATGTATGGCGCCTGCGGCGCTGCCATCGGTTTTCCCTGTGCGCTGCTGCTATCTTTCTGCTTTTTGTCCGCCATCTATATCAGTGCAGAAAGAAGAGCGAGGAGAAGAAACAGGGATGGCATGCGCCTGACGGAGGACGGTATAGAAGTGTTCCGGATGTTGATTATTTCTCTGCTTCCCATGAGCGGTATTCTGTTTTTGTTCAGGCTTCCGGTTACAGCAGGATTGCTGTTTTATCAAAGTAAAACACAGGGCGACGCAGCGGCATTTTCGGCTTACGGCGCTTATTATGGCAGGTATCTGACGCTTATTGGAATGTTTTCCGTGCTGGCGCTTTTTGCCGTTGCCGGAGTGGAAAATAAAGTGATTTATTCTGTCAGAAAAGACGAATCCAAAAATGCAAGAAATTATCTGGCAGGCGGTATGAAGGCATTGTTTTTGCTGACAGCCTGCTTTGCCATGTTTTTACTTGTGCTTGCGCCCGGTATGCAGAAGTTATTTTTTGGTAAAAATGCAGGAGAGCCTGCTTTCAGCTATCTGCAAAGCGGTTTTGCCATGGTTTTATTTTTGCCCATGGGCATTTATTTTGCGAATATTTTAACCGGAATCGGAAAAATCAGAACTGTGCTGTTAAACACACTGGTCTCCTTTATTCTTTTTGTACTGTCGGTAAATATAGGCCTGCAGATTTTGGAGGGTAATATTCTGGCGCTGGTGTATGCCATGCTGGTATTTACGGCGGTAAACTGTCTTTTAAACGGTTTCTTTCTGCTGCAGGCTTTCCGCTGCAGTCCCAAATGGCTGCCATTGCTTGTACTGCCGGTTGCGGCGGCTTTTGTAAGCGGAATCTGTATTTTCTTACTGAATAAAGTAATTGCGCCTGCAGTCGGCGATGCGCTGTCGACATTGTTCTGTATCCTTTTGGGCGGAGCGGTTTATCTGATTCTTCTTTTTGTACTGCGCTGTATCAGGGAAGAGGATTTGGATGTGATGCCGGGCGGCAGTATTTTAGAAAAAATAGGGATTTTGCTGCATCTTCTGTAAAAATTGAATAAAAATAAAAGATAGGCTGATACTGATAAGAGCAGGAAAAACAAAGTTCGCTGCCCTGGAGGTTGATATGAAATTTTTAAAAGGTGTCAGTTTATTTTTTATTTATCCCTGTATTATGCTGGGCTCCGGCATGTATATCGGCATCTTGCTGAATAATTATTTTTATCCAAGACAAATACAGTATATAGAGGTTCCCGTTCCCATGCCGCAGGCAACGGCTGAACCTGTTGTGGAAGTGGAGCCGCCTGCCGAGAGCATGGAAGCTGCGTCGCAACAAAAAGAAGTAATTAATGCGAATACAGAATATATTGTGGAGGAGTATGATACCAGACGGGATACGCTGGTGGAAACCGTGTGGAATATACCGCCAAAATATATGGGAATGGACAGGGAGACTTTTGTCACGGCTATGGAGTTGTATGCCGCATCGCCGCCTCTCTCAGAGCAGGAGCGGGGCTTTGTCGGGCTGGAGGTGCGCTCCTTTTCTTCAAGCCGCGTGGTTGTCCGCATGAATTATGCTTATGTGGAGCCGACAAAAAGCTTTTATTTAAAAGTGGCGGACAATAATATCGTTGTCTACTGCGATGATGGGGAAACCATTTATATGTACACAAGCATCTCAGCGCTGACGCTGCCGGAAGTTGTTCAGACGCAGGTTGTCAAAGGCATGTTTATAGAGGACGAGGCGGAGCGGTATCATTTTCTGGAGACCTATTCCAGTTAGCGCGGACAATAGGAAGGATGTAA
>CAMWUP010000212.1 GCA_947177465.1 uncultured Lachnospiraceae bacterium | reverse complement strand
GGTGTAACCGGACCTACTGGTGCTACCGGCGCTACCGGTGCGACGGGCGCTGACGGCGTGACCGGACCTACTGGTGCCACCGGACCTACGGGTGCTACCGGTGCTACTGGACCTACTGGTGCCACTGGACCCACCGGTGCTACTGGTGCCACTGGCGCTACTGGTGCTACCGGACCTACGGGTCTTGCGGGCACAGGCGCTATCATTCCATTTGCTTCAGGGCTTCCGGTTGCATTAACGACAATTGCCGGAGGGCTTGCAGGACTTCCTGCCTTTGTTGGCTTTGGAAGCAGCGCTCAGGGACTTACTCTGCTCGGTTCTACAATTGATATCACCAATGCCAGCGGAACGCTTTCTAATTTTGCATTTCAAGTTCCGCGTGCCGGTACCATTACCTCATTTAGCGCATTCTTTAGTACGACGGTGGCACTGTCATTAGTCGGCTCCACCGTTACGGTAAATGCGCAGATATATCAATCTACAACGCCAAACAATGTATTCTCTCCGATTGCCGGAACTTTGATTAATCTAACGCCATCACTTTCCGGAATTATATCTATCGGGACATTGTTAAACGGCGCTCTTACAGGACTCAATATTCCGGTAACGGCTCAAACACGACTGATGCTGGTATTCTCGGCAACAGCAAGCGGATTAACTTTGCTTAATACCGTTACAGGATACGCAAGCGCCGGTCTAAGCATTAACTAAAGAACCGCCGATTAAATCAGCGTTTCCTGACACTTGATAAAAAGGCTGCCGCCCGACTGATATTTTCAGCCGGTACGGCAGTCTGACTATCAAATGCTTCAAATCGGTTTTGATATGGTAGACGAATTCCGGTTTATCGGTTTGAAAAGCTCTCAATATTCCTTTGTCACTTCCTCCGCCTCAATATCATACCGCTGCAAAAATTCTTTTATATCCCTGTTATCCCTTATCAGCATCACATCTTCAAATTTACCGGTATGTATATTTTTAAAGCCTGCAACCTGCTCTCCCGTGCATATACTGGCACGAATCACAGGTCTTAGATTCTCCCTGTCATAATGCTCTGCTTTGTTTTTCCTTTTGCCAAACATTTTAATCTCCATTCCGGATAATTTTACCTCATGCCATACGACATAGAAACCACCTGATACCCAAAGACACTGTCTTCATTCTTTGTCACCGTAAGCAGATACGGAAAGGTGTGTGCCGTTGGACCAAATTCAATGATAGATACACTTCCGGATATTTCATAAACGCCACCGGGTTCCCTCAGAACGGAATCGATGCTTACCTCATTCCTCATCCTGTCCAAATACAGCAGGAATGAAACCTTGCTGCCCTCACAATACGCCGATAAATCTGCCTCTTCTACACCAAACACATTTTTTACATAGGACTGTATTTCCTCTACATCAGAATACCCCATATATTCATCCATGTCCCTCTCCATTTCCGGCAGATATTTCGTATAAGAGTCATCCAAGGTACTGAAGCTTCCCACGATATTCATCATATTGACGAACATGCCCATATCGTCCACGGGATATTGATAGCTGTCCCTCCCGCCGCCAAAGAAATAGCCGTCAAGCGCAAGCAGGCTTACCAGCATTTCAAGGTCATGCTGTTCTTCTTCAGACAGGGTTACTTCTGTCTCCTCCTGTATGCTTTCTATGTCTGCTTCATTTTCCCCATCTGTTTTATCCGCCTGCCCTGTTATATTTGCCTGCTCCTTCTGTTCTTCCTGTTCCGGTTCCTTTGGGTTATCTGCTTCAAAATCCGGTTCCCCGCTTGTATCCACCCGATTATTATGCGCTGCCATCAATGCCGCATCTCTCTTATTCTGTATGTCACAGTACACATTAGCGCTGACGATGACTATCACTCCCACGCCAATGATTCCTGCCGCCACTTTTGCCTTTACAGAAACGGAAGCCAGCTTTCCAAGCAATGCTTTTCTGCCAATTCCTCCGCCAGCAGCTACAGCAGCGTTCACTCCCTTTGTGACACTTTTGGGAACCACACATGCATAAAGGTCTTCCCTGAAAAGCAGCAGCAGAAGCGGCGCGACATTGTAAAGCTTTGTTCCCTGCTTCTTTTCCAAATCCAGTACACTATTCTTTATTCTGGCCTTTGCCCTTGACAGATTTGTCTTTACCGTATTTTCCGATATACCAAGCTCCCTTGCGATTTCTGACTGCTTCTGCCCGTTGTAATAATACGCAATAATACAGATTTTCTGCATCTCCGTAAGCTGCTTATCCACAATCTCCCTGATTAGCCGCTGTTTTTCCTTATCCTGCATGACCTCTTCAGGAATCATATCGTCGTCTACGAGATTCTCAAAAGTGTCGTCCTCCACATTTAAAAGCACATACTTTTTGTTCTTTTTCACCCATGCATAGCACTTTCTGGTGGCAATGGTTCCTGCCCACGAAAGAAAGCTCTCTTCACTGTCCAGTTGTGCGATGCTTCTGCTTATTTCCAAATAAGCATCCTGCATAATATCGCTGATGACATCCTGCGCATTATCGTTGTCGCCTATCACCTTCCGGATACAGGTATATACGTATTTACTGGACTCTTCATAGAGAACGGTAAACGCTTCCTTCTTTCCCTCCCTATAGCTTTTCACTGCCTGTTTTAGTTCCTTTGTTGGTTCCATAATCTAAATCTCCATGGTTATTTTAATTTTACGGGCAGCCTTTGCCCTTCTGTATAAGAGAGCGCGCTTTGTTTCAAAAGGTTTCACTTTTACAGACGCTTTAGCCTTGCGCTAATCATCCTTCCGCTGAATATAATGATAATCAGAAATAACATCCTCCAATGTGATATTTTTCAGACTGTCACTCAAATCATTTCCGATTTTCTGATAAGAGCAATCCAATACATTACGGATATTTTTCCCCACGGGGCACAATGGCGAAGGCAATGGATGAATCCCAAACAGCTTAGAAACAAAGTCCGGCTCTATCGCCTTGCATATGCGATATACGGTTATTTCGTTTAACGGGCAAGCCAGCGTTGTGCCGCCTGTTCCGAATTTTACGGATATGATACCGTCTTTCCTCAATGAGCTTATTATATTCCGGATTGTAACAGGATTGCTTCCGGCAGATAATGCTAAAATATCGCTTGTTACCTTTTTCTTATCTCCATATTCGTAAATAAAAATAAGACAATGAATCGCAACCGAACATTTTGTACTGATGTGCATAATCCTTTCCTCCATCGGTTTTTCACATTTACCTGTTACATTGTAGCATATATGCAGATTGCTGTAAATCTTGACATTACACCTTGCGCCTGTTATAATGATGTAAATTTAAAAATTACAGGGTCGCAGAAAACAGCGTCTCAAAGCTCCCACGAATACAAAATGCCGTATGCGCGGCGGAATGAGAGGAAAATATGAAAGCGGTACAAATTACTTTCAGCCCAACAGGAGGAACTGACAAGGTTGCAGAAACCATAACCAAAGCATGGGGCATACCCGTCAAAAAAATTGATTTAGCCAATGCAGAAACCAATTATTCCTCACTGAGCCTGGAAAAAGATGATATTGCAATGATTGCCGTTCCTTCTTATGGAGGACGCGTTCCCAGTCTTGCCATTCAAAGAATTTCAAATATTCATGGTAAGCAGACTCCATGTGTCATTGTTTGTGTATATGGCAATCGGGCATATGAAGATACATTGGTTGAATTGTATGATGCTGCAGCCAAAAGCGGCTTTACAGTAATTGCCGCCATTGCTGCCGTTGCGGAACATTCTATCCTGCATCAGTATGCGGCAGGCAGACCCGACGCTGCCGACAAAAGCGAGTTAAACGGTTTTGCCGAAAAAATTTTACAAAAAGTAAATGGTGAATTAACCAGAATTTCCACGCCGCAAATCCCGGGAAAACGCCCCTATAAGAAGGCAGGCACTGCAGGTTTGGTGCCAAAAGCAGACAATAGCTGTACAAGCTGTAAGCTTTGTGCCGCGCAATGTCCCGCACAGGCAATAAGCAGGGAAAATCCGAAAGTTACAGACCATAAAAAGTGCATTTCCTGTATGCGCTGTGTTGTGAAATGCCCGCAGTCTGCCCGCAAAGTAAATGGGGCTATGGTCTCTGTTGCCGCATTAGCGATAAAAAAAGCATGCTCCACAAGAAAAGGAAACGAGCTGTATATCTAGGGAAGCGCCTAACCGGCGCTTCCCCAAAATGTATCATAGTAGATGTTTTGCGTATTATTTGTCAAAACAGACCACTTGTCATTTGCAGCCCGCAAATGCTCTAATTGCTCCATGTTTTTATCGGGCTCTGCCAGTAATTCCGCCAGATAATCAAGCTCGCACAGTTCACTTTCATTCAGTGTCTGTATCCCGCTGCGAAGATATAAGGGCTGATAAGAATAAAAGATTTCATTGTTCAGCAATGCATGAAAATCCATAAACAGGTATTCGCAGACACCTTCAAGAGGATTTGGTAAAAAAACATCTAATTTTTTATTTAACGTATTTTTCCGCAAACCAAGCCATGCTTCTGAAGCAGTTACAAGCTTTCGGCGTGGTAAATCAAACTGGCTGTAGCCAAAACGCTCTTCATATTCATAATAGCCGTCAACATCTGCCAAAACCCATCTGTTTTCATTGAAATCCCAATATTCATTAACCCAGTGCTCCATATAGCTG
>CAMWUP010000211.1 GCA_947177465.1 uncultured Lachnospiraceae bacterium | reverse complement strand
GTCTACAAACTTGACCGTATCAGCCGTTCTATTTTAGACTTTGCAGGCATGATGGAAATGTTCCAAAAATATCACGTGGAATTTGTTTCTTCCACAGAAAAATTCGATACATCCACGCCGATTGGCAGAGCAATGCTGAACATCTGTATCGTGTTCGCTCAACTGGAAAGAGAAACCATACAAAAGCGTGTAACAGACGCTTATTATGCAAGGTGCAAGCATGGTTTTTACATGGGCGGACGGATTCCCTATGGCTATCGACTGACAAACACAGTTATTGATAATGTCCGTACTTCCATGTATGAAGAAGTTCCGGAGGAAAGTGAACAGCTAAAATTGATTTATTCCCTGTATGCGGACACGGAATATTCCCTTGGAGACATTGTACGGTACTTAAATGAGCACCGGATTAAAAACTTACGCGGCGCAAACTGGAATACCGCCCGCATCAGTGAAATGCTCCGCAATCCCGTTTATGTAAAGGCTGACATTGACGTGTACCGGTTTTTTCAGGAACAGGGCGCGAATATCTATAATCCGGCGTGCGATTTTACCGGCCGCAATGCCTGTTATCTCTACAAGGGCGCCACTGCCGGAAAACAGAGTCATTTGTCCGGCAGGGAAATTGTCCTTGCGCCGCATAATGGCTTTATTTCTTCACATGTCTGGCTGGCCTGCCGTGCACGCTGCCTAAATAACAGGCAGTCCACAAAAACCTGTAAACCCAAAAATTCATGGCTTGCAGGCAAAATAAAATGCGGAAACTGCGGTTATGCCCTGACAATCCGCAAAGCAAAGACAAAATGGGAACGCTATTTTGTGTGCAGCCGGTCAGGAAATTGCGGAAGCTGTAAGGGAGCCGGCTGCACCATTTATGCCGATATACTGGAAGAATATATGCTTGATGCAATCCAAAAAAGACTGTCGGAATTTTCAGTCCTCAAAGAAGGTCTGCTGTCCTGTACTTCTGACGTCCCCAAAGAGCCAAAAAAGATACCTGAGAAAATCCGTCTGACACAAATCGAGGCGGAAATTGACGCTCTTCTCGCCAAAGTTTCGGAAACCAGCGGCGTTCTGATAAAGTACATAGACAAAAGAATATCTGATTTGGATGCAGAACGGAAAACCTTACAAAAAGAACTTGTTGCTGCAAATGTGCCGGACGCAAAAGAAGACGTAAACCGGATAACCAATCATACAGCGTCATGGGAAACACTCTCTTTTGCGGATAAACAGGCAGTGGTTGACGCGCTAATCAAGGTCATTCGGATTGCAGACGGCAGGATGGAAATCACATGGAACATATAAATACAGCTTCTCACCGGCATGCTTCTGCTAAATTAAACCATAGTGTAAAAATCAGTTGCAAAAATGTGCAAAGTTTTCTATTATAGACTTATAACAATCAACCAAAAAGAGGAGATGACAAATGGGGTACAAAACCAAAAAAGCGGTATTAATGAAATCAGTTTCCGAATTGAAAGCAGCCGATTATTCCAAAGAACCGGAATTAAATCGCATCTACCAGCGGCTTGTAAGCGGCAGAAAACAGTTTGCGGAAATCCTGGAAAAGAATATCAAGGCAGTTATGCAAATCAGCTCCCTCGACTTAACCATGCAGCATCAGACGGAAAAAATCCTGGATATTTCCAACAGCGTGGCACGGGCAACCGAAACTATTTTTGGCAGCTCCGGCAGTTCTTCCGGCATATCAAGCAACCAGCATGAAGAACTGACTCATACGATTATACGTGCTTCTGAAGAAACCGCAGAGGTTTATAAGAAGATAGAAATCAGCCAGCTTGAGCTGACCAATATCAAGGACCTTTCTGCGCAGGCAATCATCGTTTCGCAGGAGATGCAGAAGGATTTAGATTACTTGTTTCAGGTAATTAACCGTATGAACAGCGTGATTTCCGACATCAACAATATCTCCCTTCAGACAAACCTTCTTGCTCTGAACGCTTCCATTGAAGCCGAAAGAGCAGGTACAGCCGGCAAGGGCTTTGCCGTTGTCGCTCACGAAATCCGTAGTCTTGCAGGAGAAACCCAGAAGCTTACAGACAATATGAGCGAGTTTATTGAGGGAATAAAGGGTGCTTCCGAGAAGAGCGTTTCCAGTGCCACAAACACGATTAACGCGCTTGATTCCATGACGGAAAAAATCGGAAATGTGTGGGAGCTGAATGACGAAAACCAAAGACATGTGGCCATGATTAATGATTCCATGAGCTCCATTTCCGCTGTCAGCGAGGAGCTTAGCAGTTCCATGGACCAGATGGAAGAACAACTGCGGAGCAGCACCGAATTTATGCAGAATGTCAGCCACGACTTAAAAAAGGCTACGGAGCCTGTTGTGGAAATTGAAAAAACGCTGGACGAAACAGTAAGACAGATGGGCGCTATGACGGACGACGCCTTCTTCCATCTTGAAAATCAGGAATTTGCAAAATATGTGGGCAACGCTATCTCCGCCCACCGTACATGGCTCAGCAATCTGCAGAAAATGGCACAGACGCGCACCATTGCACCGCTCCAGCTCGATTCCTCCAAATGCGGTTTCGGTCACTTCTACTATGCCATGACGCCAAAGATACCTGAAATGCTCCCTATCTGGAATGGTCTGGGCGCCAAACATAAAAGGTTCCACAAATTTGGTGCAGAGGTCATCAATGCACTTAACAGTTCCGACTATTTCAAGGCAGAACAGTTGTGCAGAGACGCTGAACACTACTCAAAGGATTTGATTGCAGATTTGGAAAAGCTGCTTCATCTGGCTGGCTGATTTGTTTCCATCCTTCCGTTTCGGTGAAGCGCTTCGGATAACACAGGATAAACTGAACAGCAAAAACTTCTACGCCTTCAATCCCGGCTTTGATACGGTAACAGGCATGGAGACGCCGGCAAACTGCGGCTGTCAGAATAAATAACCAAAACAGATTTTATGTGCGGAACAGTTATTGGGGACTGTCCCGCACATTTTTTGTTTCTCTGTTCTGCTGCTCTTTCATTTGGGTTCTGAAAATAAATATCTGTTGAATATACTATAGGGTAAAAAGATTGCGGAGCAGACTTATGCAGGAATTTATCATTTCCCTTATGGGCAGATTCGGATATCCCGGCATCTTCTTCCTAATTACCATTGAAAACCTCTTTCCTCCCATTCCCTCCGAGGTCATTCTGACCATGGGCGGCTTTTTAACCACCTGTACCTCCATGAGCGTGTCTGGCGTCATTCTGTTTTCCACTCTCGGCTCTTTGCTTGGCGCCATTATTCTCTACTACATAGGAAAGCTTTTAAACAAAGAAAGACTTATGCGCCTTGCCTCGGGCAAAGTAGGCAGACTGCTTCACCTGAATGTAAAAGATATTGAAAACGCCGCGGTCTGGTTCGAAAACAAGGGCAGCAAGGCAGTCTTTTTCTGCCGTCTGGTTCCCATTCTTCGCAGCCTGATTTCCATTCCCGCCGGTATGAGTGAAATGGGACAAATTAAATTTCTGCTTTACACCACTGCCGGCAGCCTGCTTTGGAATACGGTACTCGTCCTGCTTGGCAGTTTTCTTGGGGAATCCTGGATACTTGTTGCCGTCTTCCTGAAGCGCTATTCTGCTATCACCAAAATAGTCCTCGGCATATCCTCCCTGTCTGCTGTTTTATATTTGTATCGAAAAAAACGTTCCTGAATCCAAAATATAAGTATTTACAACCGCTTTCAAGATGCTATAATAGTCTAAAATGAGATGGGGATTCATCGCAGTCTCATATAAAATACCCCGCCAAAGACAGCGGAGCACAAAGAAAGGTACAATACCATGAACGCAATGAATGGAAACATATGGCATAACATTAACGTAAAGCGGATAACGCCGACTGATTTTATCTGTGTGATTGAAATTCCAAAAGGAAGCAAAAACAAATATGAGCTCGACAAGGAAACCGGCTATATTATTTTAGACCGCATCCTTTACACTTCCACACACTATCCGGCTAACTATGGGTTTATTCCGCGTACATACGGCGACGACGGAGACCCGCTTGACGTGCTTCTGCTCTGTTCCGAGCCGGTGGCGCCGCTCACGTTGGTAAGAGCGTATCCAATCGGTGTCATTTCCATGCTCGACGGCGGCAAAAAAGACGAAAAAATTATTGCCGTGCCCTTTAACGACCCCAACTACAACAATTACCACGACATCTCCGAGCTGCCCTCCCACGTTATCGAGGAGATGGAGCATTTCTTTACTGTATATAAGGCGCTTGAGCATAAAACCACCGCCGTCAACGAAAAGGGCAACCGCGAAGAAGCCATTCGGGTTATTGAGCAATGTCTGGACAACTATATTGATAAATTTGTCCGGAGCTGGTAACGCAGCGCACTTTCTATCTCTTCTCGCCCATGAAAAACAGCGCGATGGTTCCGGGACCGGAATGTGCGCCGACAGTGGGACCTATCGGGCTTATCAGAAATTTTTCGATTCCAAAACGACGTTTGATTTCATCCGCCACTAACTGCGCATCTTCTTCGGCATCACCGTGGCTGATAAAGATAATGTCGTTTTTTTCCTGATAGCTCCCCATCTGTTTTTCCATATAATCTACAAGCTTCAACAGAGATTTTTTCCGCCCCCTGACTTTTTCAATCGGAATCAGGTGGCCCTCCTCGTCTACTTGCAAC
>CAMWUP010000210.1 GCA_947177465.1 uncultured Lachnospiraceae bacterium | reverse complement strand
GGGGCAGCATCGCCGCAGTCTCCCTGTTTAAGGGAAACTCTATCAGAATATCCACGCCCAGCGCCGCAAAAAGCCGCCGCTTTTCCTCGCGGGTGGACAATTCCTTTTCTTCCGCTTTTTTGAAAAAAACAGAGGGCGGCGGGTCAAAGGTAAAGACACAAGCCTTTCTTCCGGCTTTTCTCTGACTGAGAATCTCTTCCAGAAGCCGCCTGTGCCCAACATGCACACCGTCAAATTTTCCGATTGCCGCCGCCGTCTCCTCCCGCAGATAAAAATCTGTGGTTTGTGTGATAATATCCATTTTTGCCTCAAGCTTTCTTAACAGTAACCTCAAATGCGAATTTTACATGTTTATTATACTTGCGGACATAGAAAATAACAACCATATCTTTCATTCATTTTACAGATGACGCAGCTCTTCCATAATTTCCCCGTAGCCGCGTCCTTTGCCGAACAGTGCAGAAGTCCCCAGCACAAAGCCTTTCACTCCTTTTTCCCCCAGCGTCTTTATCCGCGTGGGAGAGCAGGCGCCGTCAAGTACCACTTCATAACCATATTTTTCCCGCAGGTTTAACAGCATTTCAATCTTCTCGTCAACAAAATCGATGTAGACCTGCCCTGCAAAGCCCGGGTTGACCCCCATGACCAGCACGTAATCCGCCATATGAAGCAGCGGCTGTGCAAAATCCACACTGGTGCCGGGATTCAGCGCCACGCCCGCCTTCACTCCTCTGTCATGAATCTTCTGCAGCGTTCTGGCAGGGTGACATTCGCTTTCCGGATGTACATAAATAATAGAAGCGCCTAAATCCGCAAATTTATCCACATACTGGATAGGCTGCTCAATCATTAAATGTACGTCGCAGGGAATGTTTGCCTTTCCGCAGATATACTCGATATCCTGCAGGCCCATTCCAAAATTTGGGACAAACCTGCCGTCCATCACATCAATATGAAAAATATCGCTGCCCGCTTCCTCCAGTGCCTTTATCTCCCTCTCCAGATTGGAAAAATCAGCACACATCATGGAAGGGCATAATAATTTATCCATAGTAATCTCCTTATCCGTCGTCTTTATTCCGCGCGTTTTCTGCGGGGGCTCATCAGCTCTGTCTGCCTTCAATATCCGCAATCATATCCAGGCGCTTCTGATGCCTGCCGCCCTCGTATTCTGCCTTCAGCCATTCCTCCACAATCATCTTTGCCGTTTCGATTCCGATAACTCTTGCGCCAAACGCTATGATATTCGTATTATTATGGCACTTAGACAGTTTTGCCGTGTAAGGCTCGCTGCAGACGCACGCTCTGATGCCCTTCACTTTATTGGCTGCCAGAGAAATCCCTACGCCGGTACCGCAAATCAGCACGCCGCAGTCTGCTTCCCCATTCACAACAGCATTTGCCACCTTTTCTCCGTATACCGGATAATCGCAGCGCTCCGAAGAGTCCGTCCCATAATCTATCACTTCATGTCCCATGTCCTTTAAGAACTCTGTTATTTCTTTTTTCATTTCCAGTGCAACATGGTCATTTCCAATACCGATTTTCATATAAGTCCGCCTTTCTGCGCACACTTTTATTGCGCAATGCCATATGTCTTCAAATTGTGTAATCGTTTACTCATTTTCATTCTAAATGACAATCCTTTGAATGTCAATATTTTTAATCCATTTTTCCGCTTCCTTTTTTCTGGTTTATGCATTGACTTCCCGTTTTTGTCATGATATTCTTATCTATATAAAGAAATCGTTTACTCACTCATTGCAAGATAACGGTCAGACACATAAACCTGCCGTTTTACTGGAACCCTAAAAACAACAAAAAACAGGAGGATATCGAATGATTACCTTGGAAAATGAATACCTGTCATGCGATTTTGACGATACGACGGGGCAGCTTAAGCAAATCAGGCGCGGCAGTCTGACGCTGCCGTTCTGCGGCTTGGCATTTGATTTTGGCTGTAATGAAAAAATGGCTGTCGGCATGCTGGAATATGAATCGATGCTGGAATTCCGCACATGGAATCTGCCCGCCATACAGCCTACGGGAAAACACTTTCCGCTTTGCGCGGCACAGATTTCCCACACGGAGGACTCTGTAAGCCTTACCTATGAGCTGGAAAACACACAGGTCATCCTGACCTTTACGCTGCACAAGGACAGCCTGAAGGCAGGGCTCTCCATCAAAAACCTGACGGACGCCCCGCTCTACTTAAATAGCTGCGCTTTTCTACTCGGTCTTGACCGGATAGAGGACGTTACCTTTGACTATCCGGCAAACACTCCCATCGCCCACTGTGAGGCGGCGCGCCTTGCGCCTCTGGAGGTCGTTTCCACAGGGCTTATCAACTTTGCCACGCATACAAGCCTGCCGGATGGCGATTTCAATCTTCTCTTTATTGATACGATTGAAAAATGGGGCTGCGGCACCTACCGTGATGACAATGCCACACACTATGTATACAATGCCGGTCTTGAAGCGGACCTTGCCCCCGGCGCTTCCTGTTCTGTGGGCGACCTCTTCCTTCTGCCCTGTGCAAAAGAGGACGGCAGCCCCTACCTGCAGATACGGCGGTTTACGGAAGAGCTTGGCTTTGCTCCCTGCACAGACGGCGTGCACACAGGCGTGATGTACTCCTGCCACCCTTCCGGCACCATGGATTCCGACTTCCCCTTAAAGGACGATTTGTTTGCCTACGCGGAATATCTGCCCCGCTTAAAGGAAATGGGTATAGACCACGTATGGCTGCTCCCCGTCTTCGACCACAATGAAAACGGCGTTTATCATTCCAACGACCAGTCCATCATCGACAAGCGCTACGGCGGAGAAGAGGGCTGCAAATACTATTGCGACAAGGCGCATGAGCTTGGCATGACCATCCTCTTTGACTATGTGCCCCATGGTCCGGCCCCTGACTTTCCGGTTGCAAAGGACAATCCGGAATGGCCCAGCAAACGGCGCGACGGTTCCCTGCAGGACGAATGGGAATGTGTTTCCATGGACTACAACCACCCGGGCTACCAGGAATACACGGCAGAGCTTGTACACGACCACGTAAAACGCTTTAGCGTGGACGGCGCGCGCATCGACTGTGCCATGGGCGGACTCTCCAACTGGCGTCCCTACAAGGACAACCGGCCCAGCGGCAACAGTGTACGGGCAGGCGTCCATATTACCGAAGCCATCCGCAACGGCTTTCTGCGCGGCGGCAAGCCCTCTTTTATCCTGCCGGAAAACTTCAATCCGCTGCCCAATTATTACCACTGCACGGATTTGTTCTACGGCATGAACCTGTACCGCGCCTTCGTCGATTTGGAGCCGCTGTTACAGACGGACCCCGCTTCCTATGCGGCGCAGATTACGGACTTTTTGGAAAGAGAGGCGCTTATCACACCTGCTTCCTATCACAAGCTGCGCTTTTTAGGCAATCACGACACGGTCTCATGGGTATGGCAGTCCGCCAGAGCAGTCGATTGCTATGGCGTCCACGGCGCCAAAGCGCTGTTTGCCCTGATTTCCTTTATCGACGGCGTTCCCATGATTTATCAGGGCGACGAAGACCCTGCGATTTACGGTAAAACAGGAGAGAACCTGACTGCTTATTTCACAGAGCTGTTTGGACACCGGAAAACATATCTGCCTAAGGGCAGCAACACCACGACCTACCTGCGCACCGGCACGCCTTTGATTGCTTTTATCAGAGAACCCGGCACAGACACTTCCGTTTCCGCAGCTTACGATTCACAGGGAAGCGGGCGCGTTCTGGTTCTGATTAACCTTTCCGGCAAAGAAGAGTCTTATGCGCTTCCTGACGGCGTCAGACTTCTGGCAGAAAGCGGGGAAAGCACGGCGGCAGGCACTGTTGCTCCTTATGGCTACAAGCTGTTTGCATTAAAAGACCTGCCGAATAAAATTTAGTGCAGCATATCTGCACGGAAACGAGGCTTTTATGAATCCATTGTTATACAAGCTGAAGCGCCTGTTCTTAGGGCTTCTGCTGTTTATCGCTTCCAGCGCAGTCTTCACAGGCTGCGCTTCCCAAAAAGGCTTTACAAAGGACGGAGAAAATTTGATTTACAGCTCTGACGGGCTTTCCGCCGTCATAGACCAAAATACCGGCATGGTAAAGCAGATAAGCACTGCAGACTCTACCCTCTCTTTAGAGGGTATTGTCGTAGATGCCGGACTGGATGAGACTTTCCTCTTCGGACAACTGGGCTACAAAGACTTTTCTTCACTTGCCACCTACGAGCTGCCGCTTATGTGGCTCAAGATGCAGGAGCTGCCCGATTATACCATCGATTCCATTACCTCGCAGAAAGACGGCTTTACCATTGTCATCACGAAGGATGCCTTTACCGTCACCTGCCGCTACCGCGTAATCGGAAATGCGCTTGCCTTGGACGCTGCTATCTCCACAGACGCAGAAGAGCCTGTGCATGTAAACGGCGCTGCTTTTCTTGTGCGCGGTCTGGAAGATTACGCGCTGCAGGATACCACCTTTGAGTTCCCGGGCAGCACGCCGGACGGAAAAATTCCCTTTTCCTCCTCTTCGCGCTACCGCGCCACCACCTCGGACTATGCGGCGCCAACCGTGCAGATTGCAGATTCTACCCACTATAACAACATCCTTTTCGTCAATGAGACAGAGAAGTGGACAACGGGCTGCTATTATGATGCCGATGAACGCCCCTGCAC
>CAMWUP010000209.1 GCA_947177465.1 uncultured Lachnospiraceae bacterium | reverse complement strand
CCCTGAGACGGGGCGTGTGAACATGCAGGAAATCGTCGGCAGCGAGCAGCTTTTAGAGGCAGAGCTTGTCCTGATTGCGGCAGGCTTCCTTGGCAGCCAGAAATATGTGACGGACGCTTTTGGGGTGGAAACAGACGCAAGAAGCAATGTAAAAACCCTGCCCGGCGGCTATCAGACAAGCGAGAGCAACATTTTTGTGACAGGCGATATGCATAGAGGGCAGTCCCTTGTGGTCTGGGCAGTCAGGGAAGGCAGAGAAGCGGCGCGCGCCGTGGATGAAAGCCTGATGGGATATACCAATCTGCCGGTGCAGTAGCATTGATAGTTTTTCCATCATAATAAACGGGCTGAAGGCTTTTAGCTGCCTTTCAGCCCGTTCTGTCTTAGTCCAGCTCCTTTTCAAAGCTTAAAATTGCACCGGTATAGGCGTCCACGTCGCAGGAATATTCCGTGCGTCCCACATGCCATTCCACCTCATATTCTGCGTATCCGTCGTCATATTCTAACTTTATTTTCAGATTTTGCGACTCTGCTTCGGTGACGCCGGCATATTCTAAGGCAAGCTGTTTTGCCGTATCCTCTGTAATCAGATTTGCAGAGTCGGGAGCTTTGCCGTGATGATAGCTGTCATGCTCTGCGTCATGATGGCAGGACAGGATTGCGCCTGTTATGGCGTCGATATCATAGTCGTATTCTATATTATCCTTGTAAAATTTCACATCATACTGCCAGCAGCCGTCGTCATATTCCAGATGTATATGTGCAATGCTGACACTGTCGGCATCAAATCCGGCATGTGTCAATGCTGTCTGCTGTGCCGCGTCCCTGCCGATATACTGGCTGTCGGCGTCGCTTGAACCGGATGGGAAACTGCCGGACGGTGCAGCATCGGACGGTGCGGTACCGGATTGTGTATTATCGGGCTGTGAACCGCCTGACGGTGTACCATTGGACTGTACGCCGTCCGACGGCATGTCATTTTGTGCAGCGTCGGGAACTGTGTTTCCGGTCTGTATGTCAGCAAGGTCATAATGTCCCGCTTCGTAGTTCAGGGATAGAATTTCACCGGTTACGGCATTGACTGTATAGGTATATTCTGCTGTTTCGCTGACGAATTCAACGTCATATTTAGCGGCGTCACCGTCAGAGTCAAGGTGCAGTCTGACAAACACGACGTTTTCTTCCGAAAGCCCTGCATTTTCCAGCACGGCGGTCTTTGCATCCGCAATCGTAATGTAACTGCTGTCTTCTGCATGGGGAGCTTTGGAAGAAGGAGCGCCGCAGCCGGCAAACAATATCAAACCGATGATAAGAGTAAGTATGAAAGAATGGCTTTTATACATGGGTTCCTCCGTTCTGCAGATAAGCTGCAAATTGATAAGTATAGTTTAAATGACATTACGGCGGAAAGCAAGTTTATTTTTCTTGCTTATTTTCCTATAATGTGCTAGAATTTAAGTTCCCACGAAAGTGGCTAACTGAATATTTTACCTTCGGTATCCGGCTGGCTGAAACCAGCGGAACCAGACCGACTTGGCAAGATATGAAAGGATTGTTTTGCTCTGCAAAGCAATTAACAAGAAGTATAACTACCAGGAGGAAGCAACGATGATTACGATGGAAGGCATCTGCAAATCGTACAGGATTGCAAAAAGAAACGCAGGGCTGAAAGAGGCCTGCAAGTCTTTGTTTCGGCGTAAGACCGAAACCATTGAGGCTTTATCGGACGTAAGCTTTACCATTGAGGATGGTGAGATGGTGGGCTATATCGGACCGAACGGAGCGGGTAAAAGCTCCACAATCAAAATTCTGAGCGGAATTTTAACACCTGACAGCGGGAGCTGTACTGTTAACGGGCGCACGCCATGGAAAGACCGGATTGCCCATGTGAGGGAAATCGGCGTGGTGTTCGGGCAGCGCTCGCAGCTATGGTGGGATATTCCCGTTATCGATTCTTTTGAGCTGATAAAAGAAATTTATTCTGTCGAGGCTCACGACTATCATCACAATTTAGAAGAACTGACTGAAACATTAAATCTGAAAGAACTGTTAAAAACTCCGGTGAGACAGCTATCCTTAGGGCAGCGTATGCGCTGCGAGATAGGGGCGTCGCTTTTACATAACCCGGGGATTTTGTTTCTGGACGAGCCGACCATAGGACTTGACGCGGTTTCCAAGCTGGCTGTGCGGGATTTTATCAAAAGGCGGAACAAGGAGCACGGGACCACGGTTATCCTGACAACCCATGACATGCAGGATATTGCGGCTTTGACCAACAGGGTCATTTTGATTGGCAGAGGGAGGCTTCTCCTGGATGGGACGCTTGACGCCCTGCGGCAGCAGGCGGCGGATTTAGATGGAGTGGAGCATTCAGAGGAGCTTGATAAAATTGTGGCGAAGCTCTACTGCGATTTGGATATTCTGTAGGGGGAGCACTATGAAAAAGTATATTTCTTTTTTTAAGATACGTTTTGAGGTGGGGCTGCAGTACCGTTCTGCGTCGATTGCCGCCTTGACAACCCAGCTTTTATGGGGGATTATGGAGTGTGCCGCCTACCGTGCCATTTATGCATCAACAGGACTGGAGCCGCCCATGGAATTTTCGGCGCTGGTATCTTATATCTGGCTGAAGGAGGCATTTCTCGCCATGTTTAATACATGGATTGCGACGGACGGCGATATTTTTTCCGTCATTATGAACGGCGACGTTGCTTACGAGCTGTGCAGACCGGTTTCGCTTTATCGCATGTGGTTTGCAAAAAGTGCGGGGGGAAGATGTGCGACGGCGGCGCTGAAATGCGTGCCGATTATAGCGGTGTCTCTTTTGCTGCCGCGCCCATACAGGCTGTCGGCTCCAAGAAGCCTGACGGCGTTTTGCTTTTTTCTTCTCACACTGTTTCTGGGGCTGTTTGTCACGGTGGCGTTCTGTATGGTGGTCTATGCCATTACGCTTTTTACCATATCGCCGCAGGGACTTCGGGCGGTATTGACCGGAGCGGTTGAGTTCCTATCCGGCTCTGTCATTCCGTTTCCCTTTATCCCGCAGCCGGTGCGGGGGGTGTTGGAGCTGCTTCCGTTCGGTTCCATGCAGAATGTGGCGCTGCGCGTCTACAGCGGCAGTCTGGCAGGCGGGGAAATGCTGCGTGCCGTAGCTTTACAGTTGTTCTGGATTGTGGCGCTTGTTCTTATGGGAAAAGCCATATGCCGGACTGCGGAGCGGAGAATTGTGGTGCAAGGCGGCTAGTATTTGTAAGGCAGAGGAAATGGAGATGAATGGAATGAGAAGGGGTATTTTAATTTATGGCAGATATGTTTCTGTTGTTTTGCGGAGCGCCATGCAGTATCGGCTTTCCTTTTTTCTGATGGCGGCGGGGCGGTTTCTGATTGCGTTTAACGGCTTCCTTGGCATTTACTTTTTGTTTTCGGGTTTTTCAGAGGTGAAAGGCTATACCTATGGGGAAATTCTGCTTTGTTTTTCCATTATGCAGTTATCGTTTGCTCTTGCAGAGTGCTGTGCGAACGGCTTTAAGAAATTTTCGGGTACTGTCAAAAAGGGAGAGTTTGACAGGATGCTGGTGCGTCCTGTCAGTCCCATGCTGCAGGTTTTGGGAAGCGGCTTTGATTTGGGGCGGCTTGCGCCCGCGCTGACAGGGGTTATGGTGCTTTTTATCGGGATAAAAAACTGCAGCGTGGACTGGACGGTGAGCAGAACCGCGGCTTTGCTTCTTATGCTTTTGGGCGGCATATTTTTATTTGCCGGACTCTTTATGATAGAAGCAGCAGTATGCTTTTTTTCCATTGAAAATACGGAATGTATGAATGTGCTGACCTATGGGGCAAAGGAACACGGTAAATATCCCATCGATATCTATGGAAAAGGGCTTATGCGTTTTTGTACCTATGTGATTCCTTATACGCTGGTACAGTATTATCCGCTGCAATACCTGCTCGGAAAGACGGATAAATGGCAGTATGCGTTCTGTCCTCTAGGCGTCACAGCCTTTGTACTGCTCTGTTACCTGCTTTGGCGCGTCGGCGTCAGGCATTATAAGTCCACCGGCTCCTGATTGTCCATAGAATCCAATTGTCGGTGATATTCTTGTTGATATTTTCAAACGGGGTTATAATATAACTGTAATGTGATATGCGGAATGTTTTCTGTTTTTATAATGAATGAAGGAGGTGCGATTATGAATTTTTATGAAAGAGCACTGGAATTGCGTGAGGAAACAGTCGCCCACCGTCGTTGGCTGCATAGAAATGCAGAGGTGGGTCTGCATATGCCAAAAGGGCAAAACTATATCATGGAGCAGTTGAGAGGATACGGTCTGAATCCGCATCCCTGTGGGCATGGAGTGACCGCAGAATTGGGCAGGGAAGGGGGAAGGACAATCCTGCTTCGAGCAGATATGGACGCGCTGCCTATGCCAGAGGAAAGCGGCGAAAGCTTTTCCTGCCCAACCGGTACAGAGGCTCATACCTGTGGACATGACTTTCATGCGGCTATGCTGTTGACAGCGGCAAAGATACTAAAAGAAAATGAAGCTATGTTGTCCGGCAGGGTACGTTTTATGTTCCAGCCCGCGGAAGAAACCTTTGAGGGCGCGAAGGATATGATGGCAAACGGGATACTGGATGGCGTGGATGCAGCCCTCGCCTATCATGTCGGCTCCGGCAGGATGCCGGTGGGCTTGTTCATGTACAACAGTGGCGGAACCATGATGTACTCTGTGGATGGTT
>CAMWUP010000208.1 GCA_947177465.1 uncultured Lachnospiraceae bacterium | reverse complement strand
CTGTCGCTGGGTATGAAGCAGCGTCTCGGACTTGCGCTTGCCCTGATGGGAGAGCCGGAGCTTCTGATTTTAGACGAGCCGATTAACGGGCTCGACCCTTCGGGGATTATTGAAATCCGAAATCTTTTGTTAAAGCTTAATAAAGAAAAAAATGTTACCATCCTGATTTCAAGCCATATTCTGACGGAACTGGAGAATATTGCGACCGATTATGGTTTTTTGAACAGGGGCGAGCTGGTGGAGGAAGTGACTGCGGAAAGGCTCAGGGAAAAGTGCCGTACCTTCCTGGAGGTCAAGGTTACGGATGCGGCGGCTTATGCCGCGCTGCTTGAGACAGAGCTTTTATGCAGCAATTACAGGGTGCTGCCGGGCAACTGTATCCATATTCTGGAGCATGTGGACAGAGTCAGCGATTACAGCGCGCTGGCGGTGAAGCATGATATCGGGCTGCTTGCCTTTGAGATGAAAGAAATTAATCTGGAAAATTATTATATGAATTTAATCGGCGCGGAAAATCAGACAGACGATTCGCAGGAATGAGGTGTGGTATTATGATGAATTATATAAAAAGTGAATTATACAGGGTAGCACATTCTAAAGGGATTTATATTTTGTCGGGAACCTGCGCACTACTGCTTGTGAGTATGAATGCGGTACTGTATTTTTTCGGGCGTGGGGATCATTTTGCGTACAATAAAACAGAGTTTGTTTTTAGTAGTGTGTGGAGTTCATTGAATGTGGTTTTTTTCCTGACTTTGTGCATGGGCAGTCTTATCTTTGCAGACGAATATAAAAACAAAACGATTTCCAACAGCATTGCCTTTGGGTATTCGCGGGTATCACTGTACATTGGCAAGCTTCTTGTGGGTGCGATTGTGTCTTTTGCTGCGCTGGCGGCTGTGCTGGGTATTTTTATTATAACTGCGTATCTGTTGCTGGAAGACAGCGGCATAGAGGTTTTACTTAAAATGTTTCGGGCAATCGGAGCCAGTATACCCGCCCTGCTTACAGGAGAGATTGCTGCTATTACACTTTGCTTTTTAATCGGAACGACGACGGGAGCCATCTGGTCCTGGGTTGGGCTTATGATAGGCGTCCCTATGATATCTGAGCTTTTGGGAATGAAGTTTGATTTTTTTGCAAAGCTTACCAAATGGCTGGTGTACGAGGTGTTACAGGAGGGTCAGCTTATCATGATTGATGAAGGGGCGGCAAGTGAGGTTGTCATGGCATGGATGACGCGCGACGGACTGATTAGAATGATTCTTGCAGGCGTGATAGGGATTGCGGTTTTTCTGATATGGGGCGTTTTGGGAGTGAAACGGAAAGAGATAAAATGACATAAGTGTCGTGTATATATGAGAAAGGAAATGACGTATGGGCTGGTTGCTTTTTACAATAGCGGCTTTGACTGCAGTTATCTATATGGTGCGTTTTTACAGCATGAAGTCTGCCGTGAAAAAGGCATCCGCGGAGCTTGCGTCGATAGAACAGAATCCGGCAGATAACCGGATTCTGCTTCTTTCTTTTCCGGATAAAGATTTGGAGAAACTGCTGGAGATTTTAAACTGCTATATCCTTTTGACAAGGAAGGAAAGAGTCTTTTATCAAAACAGGGAAAGAGCGCTGCGTGCGCAGATTGAAAATATCAGTCACGATTTGCGTACCCCTCTGACAGCCATTATCGGTTATCTGGAGCTTTTGGACACGGGTAAGCTAAGTGAGGAGGATGCGGCAGCCGTGGAGCGCGTGACCAAGAAAGCCAAAAGTCTGCAGGGACTTATCGGCAACTTCTATGATTTGTCCCGTTTGGAGATGAATGATTATCATTTGTGTATGGAGAAGCTGGAGCTTGTACACTTTGCCAAAGAAGTAAGTCTTCTTTTTTATCAGGAGTTTGAAAAGAAAAAGATTTCCGTGCAATTTGACGCGCCCAAAGAACCGCTTTATCTTCTGGCTGACGTCGGCGCGTTAGAGCGAATCTTCAACAATATGCTGCAAAACGCCCTGCGCTATGCGGAGAGCAGCCTTTACATCGGCATTTTGGAGGAAAACGATAAAATCAACATTGTGTTTGAAAACGATACATCAACATTGAAACAGGAGGATGCAGCACATTTGTTTGAGCGTTTCTATGTACAGGAAAAATCCCGCACCAGCCAAAGCACCGGCCTCGGGCTGACCATTTCAAAGCTTTTGACAGAGGCAATGGGAGGGAGTGTGGAGGCAGGCTTGACGAAGGGGCGGCTGCAGGTGAGGTATGTATTTGAGAAGCTGTAGGGAGCGGCAAAAAAATTTATCATATCTATTTACTTTTTTCAAAAATCATGTTATTTTCTTAACGTATTGTATCTCTTAGAAAAGAGAATGATAACAGGAGGAAATAAAAATGAATAGTAAAAAAACCTTTAACATGGTTATGACGGCGCTTTTTATTGCGATTATTGTAGTCATGACCTTCGTTCCTAATGTAGGTTACATTAACCTCATTATCATCAAGGCAACTCTGCTCCATGTGCCGGTTATTGTCGGCTCCATTGTACTCGGACCGAAAAACGGAGCAATATTGGGAGGAGTGTTTGGTCTCACAAGTCTGATAAAGAACACCATAGAGCCAAGCCTTTTGTCGTTTGCCTTTTCCCCGTTCTACTCCGTAGGCGGTATAGGCGGCAATGGCTGGAGCGTTGTCATTGCGCTGGTTCCCAGAATTCTGGTCGGTGTGGTTCCCTATTTTGTTTACAAAGGAATAGAAAAGCTGCTTAAAAATTTTAAAGGGCGCAGGATGATTGCCATTCCTGTGGCGGCGGCATTGGGCGCTTTAACCAATACTTTACTGGTTATGAATTTGATATATTTTTGCTTTAAAGAGGAACTGGCAGCAGCAAAGAGTGTTGCAATTGACGCAGTATATGACGTTATTTTGGGAATTATTGCGGCAAACGGCATACCGGAAACCATTGTAGCAGTGGTTATCGGCACGGCTGTCAGTATGGTGCTGTTAAAAATCATGCCGCAGGTGCGTAAGGAAACGGCGGCTGCCTCTAAAGCGTAGGAATAGGTAATTGCGAAACTGACAAGAATGAGTTTCGCAATTACTTAAAGTGATGATGAATAAGGAGCAAAAATGATGCTGGAAGGAAAAAATATTGTACTGGCGGTAACGGGCAGCATTGCGGCGTATAAGATTGCTAATCTGGCAAGTATGCTGAAAAAGCTTCACGCCAATATCACTGTGCTGATGACGCAGAATGCGACAAATTTTATCAACCCCATTACCTTTGAAACGCTGACCGGCAATAAATGTCTGATTGATACCTTTGACAGAAATTTTCAGTACAGCGTGGAGCACGTTTCGCTGGCGAAAAGCACGGACGTGGTACTGGTGGCGCCGGCGTCTGCCAATGTTATCGGTAAGCTGGCGAATGGTATTGCGGACGATATGCTGACTACCACGGTGATGGCGTGTAGCTGCAAGAAAATTGTGGCGCCTGCCATGAATACCCATATGTACGAGAATCCTGTCGTACAGGACAACATTAAAAAACTTGTACATTACGGCATGGAGGTCATTACGCCTGATACGGGATACTTAGCGTGCGGGGATGTCGGCGCGGGCAAAATGCCTTCCGAGCAGGTGCTTTTGGAATATATTTTAAGAGAAGCGGCGTATGAAAAGGATTTGACAGGGAAGAAGGTGCTTGTAACCGCCGGCCCTACCATGGAAAAATTGGACCCCGTCCGCTATATTACCAATCACTCTACCGGGAAGATGGGCTATGCCATAGCAAGGCACTGTATGCAGCGAGGAGCGGAGGTAACATTGGTTACGGGCAAAACAGAGACGCCGAAGCCCTCTTTTGTGAAGATTGTTGACGTGGTTTCCGCAAAGGATATGGCGGAGGCGGTCAGAGCGTGCTATAAAGAGCAGGACATTATTATCAAAGCGGCGGCGGTGGCGGATTACCGCCCTGTGGAGGTGTCCGATGAAAAGATAAAGAAAAAGGACGCGGAGTTGTCGATTTCTTTGGAGCGTACCGAGGACATTTTACAGTTCTTGGGAGACAATCGCAGGGAGGGGCAGTTCTTCTGCGGCTTTTCCATGGAGACGGAAAACATGCTGGAAAACTCCCGTGCCAAGCTGGAGAAAAAGCATGTGGATATGATAGTTGCCAACAATGTGAAACAGGCGGGCGCGGGCTTCGGCACGGACACCAATATCGTGACGCTCATTACAAAAGACAGTGCAAAAGAGCTTCCCATTATGAGCAAGGAAGAAGTGGCAAAACAAATTATAGATACCATACAGAGTATGCAGAAGTAACAGAAAACGTGTGACGGATTTTGAAATTGGAAAAAGAGTAACCGAAGAGTAATTGTATTTTCCGGAAACATTGTATATAATACACTTAAGAGCGGAGGTAAATATTATGGAGGCATCAAGAAAAGAAGCTTACACGATAGATGATATTTATGCTTTGCCGGATGGGGAACGTGCGGAATTAATTGACGGGAAAATTTATTATATGGCTCCGCCAAATACAAGACATCAGAGGCTTGTTTCGGATTTGCATTATCAGATAAAAGATTATATCAAACGCAATAATGGGGAGTGCGAGGTATTTCCCGCACCTTTTGCTGTATTTTTGAATGAAAATAATGAAAATTATGTAGAGCCTGATATATCTGTTATTTATGATAAGAATAAGATTACAGATAAGGGATGTAATGGCGCTCCAGATTGGGTGATTGAAATTG
>CAMWUP010000207.1 GCA_947177465.1 uncultured Lachnospiraceae bacterium | reverse complement strand
GCAGTAGGCTGGTCCAGAGTAGCAGATGGCGGACAGTCAGCTCGTCTGAATGGTGTTTGTCAGGTAACCTATGAGCAGATTGCAGCAATCTGCGGTGATGATGTATCCACATGGGGAGCTTCTATGCAGTGTGAATCTGACACCGCATGGGAAGTATTCAGCGTATCTGTAGGACAGTCACCTATAGAATAAGGTTATATAAGGAGGACAAAAAATAGATGAAAAGAATGAAGAAGTTTTTAGCGCTGGGACTTGCAGCAGCTATGGTTTTGTCTGTAGCAGCATGTGGAGATAAGACAGGTGGTAACGGCGAAAGCAACAATGGCGGCAGCAGTAACGGAGGCAGCAACGGCGGCAACAACGGTGGTACTGCAGCAGACAATACCGACTTGGCAGGCGTAGGCGATGGCAACATCAACATCGGCACATGGTGGGTACAGTACTATGACAGTGATGACAAGATTGAGGATTCTACAGACTGGCAGACTGCACAGCCTGTAGAGGGTGACTCAGAAGACAAGGCAGCAGAGAGACTGGTTAATCTTGACGTTGCAGAGAGAAAGTTTGCCAATGTGAAGAAGATTGAGGAGAAATACGGCGTTACCTTTACCTGGGATAACCTGACCTATGAAGGTGTACAGACCTCTATCAATACCTCTATTTTAGCAGGTAATCCGGACTGTGAAATTTATCTGGTTGAGGCAAGCATGGGTGTTCCTGCACAGGCAAATGGTCTGGCAGTTGACTTAAAGACCATTCTTCCCGAGGACGATGATTTGTTTACCAGCCAGACCAACATGGGTTATCTTGACCTTGGCGATGGCAAGGCATGTATCCTGTATCAGATAGCCGGTGAAGGCACTGTAGCAGGTACCTATCCTCTTGGTTTTAATATGCAGCTCTTGGAAGAGAACAATCTGGAAGACCCCAGAGAGTTATACAAGAGGGGCGAGTGGACATGGGATAAGTTCATTGAGTACTGCCAGGTGCTGACACAGGATACCGACGGTGACGGACAGATTGACCAGTACGGCTACTGTGGTTATGAAAATGAGACCATGGAGCAGTTGATGATGAGTAATGGTGCAAGCATTGCAACCGGTACGACAGAGACACTTTCTTCCGCGGCAACCGGTGAGGCGCTGCAGATGATGTACGATATGTACAATACCTATAATATTGCATATCCTTATGATTTTGAAGGTACACCTTCCGACAGCATGAGAATTCAGTACCGCGAAGGTAACATTGGTTTCTTCCCCATCGCAGTTTGGATTGCAAATGCAGGTGGAGACTATGGTGTAGAGGATAAGCTTGGCTTTGATACTGCATATGTACGCTGGCCGGTAGGTCCTTCCGGTAATCAGGAGACCAATGCCGGAAAGAACGCAGTATCCGGAACCACTTACTTCATTATTGCTGCAGGAAGCAAGAATCCTGTTACGGCATATCATGTACTGTATGATTTCTTCAACTGGTATGAAGGAGACGTTTCTCTTCGTGATAACAGAAGTGTTATGCAGTGGTGGTACAATGAGAATGCAAGAATCGAAGAGCTGAAAGACCAGAACTATGATGTTATGTTTGAGGCTGGTTCCCGCGTTGTGGCTGACTTCTGGCTTAACCTTGGTGTAGACTATGGAACAGACGCAGGCAACGGACTGCAGCAGATTATCAAGGGTGAAATGACTCCTGCACAGTTCCAGGAGACCTTCAAGCAGCAGGTACAGGATGGCTTGGATGCATACTTTAAGTAATTTCTTATTGACTTTTTAGTCACAGGCATTATTATTAAAATAAGTGTTGAAGCGGGGCGGCGTGCCGCCCCGTTTTCAGAATAGCGGAGGAATTTATGAGCGATATCAAAATGATTGCCCCTGCCGTTCCCAATGTTCCGTGGCAGGAACGTCCGGAAGGCATAAAGGGAGCTCCTATCTGGAGATATACGGAAAACCCCATTATCGGAAGAAATCCGGTAGAAGGTGTTGCCAGAATTTTTAACAGTGCAGTAATGCCATACGGCGACGAGTTTATCGGTGTATTCCGTGGAGAGCAGACAAACGGTATTCCTTATATCTATTTGGGAAGAAGCAAGGACGCAATCCACTGGGATTTTGACAAGGATAAGATTCCTTTTGTGGATGAGGATGGCAAGCCTTTTATGCCGGTTTATGCGTATGACCCGAGACTGGTAAAGGTGGAGGATACCTATTATATTATCTGGTGTCAGGATTTTTACGGTGCGGCCATCGGTATGGCAAAGACGACGGATTTCAAGACCTTTGTCAGAGTGGAGAATCCGTTCCTGCCCTTTAACCGCAACGCGGTGCTGTTCCCCAGAAAAATTAACGGCAATTTCTGTATGCTGAGCAGACCGTCTGACAGCGGACATACGCCTTTTGGCGATATCTTTATCAGCGAGAGCCCTGACCTTGTATACTGGGGCAAACACAGGCATGTGATGGGCAGAGGCCATGAGTGGTGGGAATCCTTAAAGATTGGCGGCGGCGCCGCTCCCATTGAGACAAGCGAAGGCTGGCTTTTGTTCTATCACGGTGTAAGCGGCACCTGCAACGGCTACGTTTACAGCATCGGCGGCGCAATTTTGGATTTGGACAATCCTTCCATTGTGAAGTACCGCTGTGAAACCTTCCTGTTGACACCGGAAGAGTGGTATGAGGAGAGGGGCTTTGTGCCCAACGTAACATTCCCTTGTGCAACGATTCACGATCCGGAATCAGGGAAAATTGCAATCTATTACGGTGCGGCAGACAGTTATGTAGGTCTTGCTTTCACCAAATTTGACGAGATTGTGGCTTATATTAAGGAGCACAGTGTGGTCAGAGACGACGATACAGAAATCGGAAGGCGTTAATACGCCGATTGCATTGGCTTATGATATGTGGGAGATGGAAAACTGTCTCCCACAGTCTGTATACGCCTGTATCTGTATTTGCGTGCAGTAATCTGGCTGTCCGGAAATATGAGCAGGACGATACATGGGGAGAGAAATAATGGCGAAAATAAAGAAAAGTGTGAAGATGGCGGATATTGCGGACAGGCTGCAGGTCAGTACTGTTACCGTATCCAAGGCGCTTTCAGGACAGAAGGGTGTCAGTGAGGAAATGCGCCTCAAAATCCGGAATCTGGCAGATGAGATGGGCTATAAGGCGCCAACGGCAGTAAAGGAAAAAAGACCGAGGAGAAGCTATAACATCGGCGTGCTGATATCGGGCAGGTATCTGGCAAATTTTGATTCCTTTTACTGGAAGCTGTATCAGGAGGTGGCGGATCAGGCAATTCAAAACGAATGTTTCACCTTATTTGAAATCATCAGTGAGGAGATGGAAGAGAATCGTCAGATGTTACGGCTCTTAGAGGAAAAGAAGGTGAATGGGCTGATTGTAATTGGAAAGCCGGGCTATGAGTATGCAGAGTATCTTCGGAAAAACGCGGGGATGCCGCTAGTGTTTCTGGATTTTTATGAAACGGATGTGAGTGTTGACTGTTTTATATCCGATGGCTTTTACGGAGCCTATGTGCTCACCAATTATCTGATTGACAGAGGGCACAGGGAAATTGCCTATGTGGGAACGCTTTTTTCCACGGAAAGTATTACGGACAGGTATTTAGGCTATCTGAAATCCCTGATGGAGCACGGCATCACGCCCAATCCGGAGTATCTGATTAAGGACAGGGATGTAAGAAGCGGGCTTCGGGACAATTATGCAAGCTTTGATTTTCCGGAGAATATGCCTACGGCATTTGTGTGTAACTGTGATTTTATTGCAAGCATTGTAATCAAGGCACTGGAGGAGAAGGGCTTTCGGGTACCGGAGGATATCTCGGTGGTAGGCTATGACAATTATCTATATCCGGGGCTGAGCGACGTAGACATCACCACCTACGAGGTGGATATCAGAGAGATGGCAAAAGGCGCGATTGAGACGCTTTTAAAGAAACTGAACGGAGAAAATTATAAAAGAGGAATTCATATCGTGGAGGGCCACCTTGTAGAAAAAAAGAGTGTGGCAGAAAGGAAGATTGTATGAGTATAGCAGCAGAAATGCGGCAGCATCTGACGGAAGGCATTATTCCGTTCTGGCAGAAGCTGCGTGATGAAACCTGCGGAGGTTTTTACGGATTTATGGGACCGGAGCTTTCCGTGGACAAAAAAGCAGTGAAGGGCTGTATCCTGAACAGCCGTATCCTGTGGTTCTTTTCCAATGCAGTGCTGACGCTTCGCGACGAGGCGCTGCTCGATGATGCGGCACATGCTTACCGTTTTATGAAGGAGCATTGCATTGACAGGGAATACGGCGGTGTGTTCTGGTCCGTAACCTATGACGGTGTGCCGGAGGATACGACGAAGCATATTTATAATCAGGCGTTTGCCATTTATGCACTTTCTACATATTATGCGGCATCAAAGGATAAGGAAGCGCTTAAGACAGCATTTGCTCTGTTTTCCGTGATAGAGGAGAAGGGCTTTGACGAGGGCGGCTACAAGGAGGCGCTGGACCGCACCTTTGCGCCTGCGGCAAATGATAAGCTCTCGGAAAACGGTGTTATGGCAGACCGCACCATGAATACCCTGCTTCATGTGTTCGAGGCATATACGGAGCTTTACAGGGTGTCCGGTGAGGAGAAGGAGTTTGCGGGGCTTTATGAAAAGGTTCGGGAAAAACTGCTTTGGATATTGGCAACCTTCCGCAACAAGGTGTACAATCCGGTGCGTCACAGGCAGGAGGTATTTTTTGACAATGAAATGAACAGCCTGATTGATTTACATTC
>CAMWUP010000206.1 GCA_947177465.1 uncultured Lachnospiraceae bacterium | reverse complement strand
CTGAGACAGTGAGCACGGACTTTGATATTGCGGACAAGCTGTATTTTGAGCCGCTGACGCCGGAGGACGTGGAGAATATTGTCAACATTGAAAAGCCGGACGGCGCGGTGGTACAGTTTGGCGGACAGACTGCCATCAAGCTGACGGAGAGTCTGATGAAGATGGGCGTGCCAATCTTAGGAACCAAGGCGGAGGACGTGGACGCTGCGGAGGACAGGGAGCTCTTCGACGCAATTCTGCAGCAGACGGGGATTCCCCGCGCGGCAGGCGGCACGGTTTACACCGCAGAAGAGGCAAAAGAGGTTGCCAACCGATTGGGTTATCCCGTTCTGGTAAGACCTTCCTATGTGCTGGGCGGACAGGGTATGCAGATAGCTACCTCAGACGAAGAAATTGAAGTATTTATGGAAATCATCAACCGAATTGCCCAGGACCATCCTATTCTTGTAGACAAGTATCTGCAGGGCAAGGAGATAGAGGTTGATGCCGTTTGCGACGGTACCGATATCCTGATTCCCGGCATTATGGAGCATATTGAGAGAACCGGTATCCATTCCGGCGATTCCATATCCGTGTATCCGGCGCCCACCATAGACGGTGAGGTAAAGGAAAAGATTGCGGAGTACACCCGCAGGCTTGCGGCTGCACTGCACGTGAAGGGACTTATCAATATCCAGTTTATTGCGATTGGGACGGAGGTATATGTGATTGAGGTCAATCCCCGTTCTTCCCGAACCGTGCCGTATATCAGCAAGGTGACAGGGATTCCGATTGTGGATTTGGCTACGGAGGTCATCATCGGCAAGACCATACGCGAGCTGGGCTACGAGCCCGGGCTGCAGCCGGAGGCGGATTATTTTGCCATCAAGATGCCTGTATTCTCCTTTGAAAAAATACGCGGCGCGGAAATCAGCTTAGGACCTGAGATGAAATCAACGGGTGAATGTCTCGGTATTGCAAAGGACTTTAACGAGGCGCTTTACAAGGCGTTTCTGGGTGCGGGCGTTGTGCTTCCCAAGCATAAACAGATGATTATCACGGTAAAGGATGCGGATAAGGGCGAGGCGATTGAAATCGGACGCAGGTTTGAAAAGCTGGGCTATACGATTTACGCAACAAGAAGCACGGCTGCGGCGTTGAATGAAGCAGGCGTCAAGGCGCGCAAGGTCAACAAGATTTCTCAGGAGTCGCCCACGGTGATGGATTTGATATTGGGACATAAGATAGACCTTGTTATTGATACGCCCACACAGGGGCGCGACAAGTCAAGGGACGGCTTCTTAATTAGGCGTACTTCGATTGAAACCGGCGTATACTGTATTACGGCGATGGATACGGCGCGGGCTCTCATCACCAGCATGGAGACTGCGGGCGGAGAACTGACGCTTGTGGATGTGGCTTCACTTTGACAGGCAGGAAAGGGGCAGAATATCTGCCCCTTTTATGGACTGTGCTGAAAAGTGCTGTAGATGGCATAAAATGATGCGGACGAGCAAAAAAGAATGATGGAGGAAAACGGAGATATGACAAATAAAGAGCGAAGAGATGCAGGCATTGCCTATATATCAGACGACAGCATTTTTGAAGAACAGGCAGTATGCAGAAAAATACTGCAGAAACTGAATTTTATGGACAGGTCTGATTTTGCGGGAATCAGCGCGGTAGTGAAAGAGCTTTTGGGAAAATCGGATGGCGCTTTTATCAACCCGCCCTTTTACTGTGATTATGGAAAGCATATCGAAGTGGGAAAAAATTTCTTTGCCAACTATAACTGTACGCTTTTAGACGTTGCCAAAATAAAGATTGGGGATAACTGCCAGATGGCGCCAAATGTAGCGGTTTACACGGCGGGGCATCCGGTTCACCCCGATACCCGCAACTCTGCCTACGAGTATGGCAAAGAAGTAACCATAGGAGACAATGTTTGGATTGGGGGCAACACGGTCATCTGCCCCGGCGTACATATTGGGGACAATGTGGTTATCGGCGCAGGCAGTGTGGTGACAAGGGACATACCTGACTGGTGCATTGCTGCCGGCAATCCCTGCAGGGTCATCCGCAGCATCACGGAGGCGGATAAGCGGAAGCTGTTTCGCGATGAGGAGATTGATGACGAAGCGTGGAACGTGATTGAAGAACATGTTGCGGATATAAGAAAATGAGATGATGCGGGTAAGTTGGAAAACAGGAAAACAATTATCTGGAAAATCAGAGAGAAAAGGAGACAAAACGATGGAGAAAAAAATAAGGATAATCATTGAAAACTGTCCTCAAAATCACAAATGCCCTGCTGTAAATGTCTGTCCTGTCGGGGCGTTAAGTCAGAAAGATTTTGAAGCACCTGAAATTGATTATGATAAGTGTATCAGTTGTGGAAAATGTTCCAATTTTTGTCCTAAAAAAGCATTGGTATTGTAAGACTGAAAACAAGCAGGCAGAATGGGAGGTATCAAAATGAAAGTCTTAATGTTAAACGGGAGCAGCAAACCAAACGGCAACACTTACATAGCGCTGCAGGAAATTGGCAAACAGCTTGAGAAGGAAGGAATCGAATATGAGATATTCCAGTTGGGCGGAGGACCGGTGAGGGATTGTATCGGCTGCGGCGGCTGCACGGAAGAGGGCTGTGTGTTCAAAGACGACAAAGTGAACGAATTTATTGCAAAAGCGAAGGAAGCGGACGGCTTTGTCTTTGGGACGCCGGTATATTACGCGCATCCCAGCGGACGTATCCTGTCCTTTTTAGACAGAGTGTTTTACAGCGGCGGCAGGGCGTTTGCCTTTAAGCCGGGGGCTTCGGTGGCGGTGGCAAGACGAGGGGGCGCGAGCGCTTCCTTTGACGTGCTGAATAAGTATTTTGGCATTTCCCAGATGCCCGTTGCAGGCTCTACCTATTGGAACAGTGTGCATGGACGCACGCCGGGGGAAGCCGCGCAGGATGCAGAAGGGCTGCAGACCATGCGCAATCTGGCAAAGAATATGGTGTGGATGTTAAAATGCTTTGCCCTTGGCAGGGAAAACGGTGTGAGCCTGCCGGATGCAGAGACAGGAATCAGGACAAACTTTATTCGGTAAGGAAGAATCCGTTTTGGCATATTGAACGGAGACTGGGAGCAGGACGACCGGTTTTTCGGCTGCTACAGACCCATTATCGAAGCGTTGTTAGCAGTTATGGACGGACATCTGCTGTAGATATTGCCAGCGTTCAAGAACAGGATAAAAGGAAAAGGCTTATGTACCTTGGAATGGTGTATAAGCCTTATTTGTTTTTGCAATTTTGGTCTAATGGGCAGCAGGAAACCGATTTTGCAGGTTTATCTCCATGGTGATTATGGTAGCGCTTGGCATTGGTGTTTTTACCGGATTTCGCGCCGGGATTTCCTTTTTTCTTGTCTTTATGACCGGCAGAGGTTATAATACTTTATGGAAAGAATAGGAAGTGCAGTATCGCAGACGGATTGCGGTATGCAGGGGTATCAATATGTCAGAAAAAGGAAAAAAGAAAAAAGGGAATAGCGGCGTGTCAAAGGCTGTCCCGAAGCAGAAGGAAGCCTTAAGCTTTCTGTATATGCTGCCGGAAGCCGCCGATGTGCGCAGGCTTTCGGAGGCGCTTGACTTTATGACGGAAGAAGCGGTTGAAATCTGGACGGAAATCAATCTGATGGAGCTTACGCTGAAGGGCGGCGCCATGACCTTTGAGGACCTTATGCAGGACATGCAGGAGACGGACGAAAAGCTGCTGGACGAGTTTAAGGTCAGGCAGGTCTATGCATGCGACTATGAGGTGTGTGACAGGGAAGAAGTGCGGCGGATTATGAAAATCTTGACAGAAAAGCTGGGCGGCTTTATTGCTTCGGATACAGAGGACTTCAGACCATTTTTACAAATAGGAGAGCTGTGATGAACGCGCCGAATTATCAGAAAGAACTGGAGAAGCTGCTGGTTAAAATAGAGCAGTCTGAAAAAGAGGGGGGCGAAGTTCCCACACTTTTTCTGCATAGCTGCTGCGCGCCTTGCAGCAGCTATGTTTTAAAGTATCTGAGAAGCTATTTTAAAATCACCGTTTTTTATTACAATCCCAACATTTCCGAGCAGGAGGAGTATAGGAAACGTGTGGAGGAACAGAAGAGGCTGATTGGGATTTATAATGCGGAGGCAGAAGAAGCTAAGGTTTTCTATCCGATAGAGATTGTGGAGGGAGAGTATGAGCCGGAGGTTTTCTTTGACTTGACAAGAGAGCAACGCGATTGTCCGGAAGGCGGGAAGCGCTGCTTTTTGTGCTATGAACTCCGCTTGCGGAAAACTGCGGAATATGCCGTGGCAGCAGGCTTTGATTACTTTGCGACAACCTTGTCAATCAGCCCTTTAAAAAATGCAGCGAAGCTCAATGAAATAGGGGAGAAGCTGTCGCAGGAGATTGGGGTAAAATGGCTGCCGTCGGACTTCAAGAAAAAAGAAGGCTATAAGCAGTCCATCGAACTGTCAAGGGAATATGGGCTGTACCGGCAGAATTATTGCGGGTGTGTGTATTCAAAAAAAGAAAGGGTCCTTGCCAGATAGGGTAAAAACAGATATGATAATGAAAATGAAGCGATGTGAAAGGAATAAGGTTGAAGCAGTATGAAAAAAATATTGGATTTGATTTCAGAGGAAATGCAGAAGGGCTTTGAGCAGGCGGGATATGCGGGAGAGCTTGGCAGAGTCACGCTTTCCAACAGGCCTGATTTGTGTGAATATCAGTGCAACGGCGCGATGGCAGGCGCAAAGCAGTACAAAAAGGCGCCCCTTGTGATTGCGCAGGATGTGGCGGCAGTTTTGCAGGAAAGTGCCGTATTTTCCG
>CAMWUP010000205.1 GCA_947177465.1 uncultured Lachnospiraceae bacterium | reverse complement strand
GGGCGGGATTTGCACAAAGCCGCTGGGAGGGTTGCGGCGGGGGACGCCCGTGCGTCAGACTGTTCCAAGGAGCCGCGCTCCCGCTCGGAAAAAAGCGTAGTGGTACTAAGCTCGAAAAAACCTCGCTAAGTACCAACGCTTTTTAACGGGCTCCTTCAGAACAGTCTGACGCACGGGCTGTCACCGGCTGAAAACGGCAGTGCGCGGCGATTGGCTGCGCCTCCGCCGCAAGGCGAAGGGGATAAGACGCGATGGCGCAGTACTGCGAATTATGAGCGGGTGAGGCGGTACTCCTAAGAAGTCGTTGATTTAAGTCGGCGCTTATGTACTTTGCGAAAGCGTTATCCACAGCCCCCAAAAATTGCACATGAGTTCGTCCTCGCTCCCCTATTCCATCCGCATTTGCGGCGCGACAGAGCAGCCGCAAATGTAGAGGAACTTACGCGCACGGAGCCGGCGACAGCCCGTACAGCAAGGGGTTCCCGAAGGAGCCCATTAAAAAACGTCAACGCTTAGCGAGGTTCTTTCGAGCTTAGCGTCTGCTACGTTTTTTGCTGAGCGAAAGCGCGGCTCCTTGGGAACCCCTTGCTGTACGGGCGTCCCCCGCAGTAACCTTCCCACTCGCCGCAACTCCAAATTTTTTTCGCCGCCGCACAAAAAAATCCTTGACGCCTTTTCCAATTTGTAGTAACATGGATAGTGCACTATTGTGGTGTGTTATGTCTATTTTGCGTGTGAAATACCGGTAGAATAGGGTAAAATCATATAAGAACGGGGTGAAATGTCAATGGAAAAAAACAGAATACGTCCCATTGCCGCAGGCAAGAACATACGTATGAGTTATTCACGACAAAAAGAGGTTTTGGAAATGCCGAATCTGATTGAAGTCCAGAAGGATTCCTATCAGTGGTTTTTGAAAGAAGGCTTAAAAGAGGTATTTGACGACATCTCTCCGATTGCGGATTACAGCGGTTCCCTGAGTCTGGAATTCGTGGATTTTGAATTGTGTGAAAAGGATGTAAAGTATTCGATTGAGGAATGCAAGGAAAGAGACGCCAATTACGCGGCTCCCCTTAAGGTGAAGGTACGTTTGTACAACAAGGAAAAGGAAGAAATCAGCGAGCATGAAATTTTCATGGGAGACCTTCCTCTGATGACGGAGACCGGAACCTTTATCATCAACGGCGCAGAACGTGTTATTGTAAGCCAGTTGGTGCGTTCCCCCGGAATTTACTATGCTATCGGACATGACAAAATCGGAAAGAGGCTGTTTTCCTGTACCGTAATTCCCAACCGCGGCGCGTGGCTGGAGTACGAGACAGATTCCAATGACGTTTTCTATGTACGTGTGGACAGAACCAGAAAGGTACCCATTACCGTTCTTATCAGGGCGCTTGGCATCGGCACCAACGATGAAATCCGCGAGGTGTTTGGCGACGAGCCCAAGATAGAGGCAAGCTTTGCAAAGGACACTTCTGAGAATTATCAGGAGGGTCTGTTAGAGCTATACAAAAAAATCCGTCCCGGCGAGCCTTTGAGCGTGGAAAGTGCAGAGAGCCTTATCAACGCTATGTTTTTTGACCCCAGAAGATATGATTTGGCAAAAGTCGGCAGGTACAAGTTTAATAAAAAGCTGTCCCTTAGAAACAGAATCCGCAATCAGGTTTTGGCAGCGGATGTTGTGGACCCTTCTACAGGTGAGGTGCTTGCATCTGCAGGCACAACGGTGAGTGTAGAGCTGGCTGACGATATTCAGAATTCTGCGGTACCTTTTGTGTATGTGCAGACGGAGGAGCGGAATATCAAAGTGCTGTCTAATATGATGGTAGACATCCGCCACTTTGTGGACTGCAATCCCAAAGAGCTGGGCATCACCGAAAAGGTATATTATCCTGTTCTTGCACAGATTCTGGAAGAGTTTTCCGAGGATGCGGAGGCACTTGCCGAGGCAATCCACAAAAATGTGCATGAGCTGATACCGAAGCATATTACAAAGGAAGATATTTTTGCTTCCATTAATTATAATATCCATTTGGAGTACGGTCTGGGGGGCGGCGATGATATCGACCATCTTGGCAACAGACGTATCCGTGCGGTTGGTGAGCTTTTACAGAACCAGTACCGTATTGGTCTTTCCAGAATGGAGAGAGTGGTAAGGGAGAGAATGACGACGCACGACACGGAAGAGGTGTCGCCGCAGTCACTGATAAATATCAAGCCCGTTACTGCAGCCGTAAAGGAATTTTTCGGTTCTTCACAGCTTTCACAGTTTATGGATCAGAACAATCCTTTGGGCGAGCTGACGCACAAGAGACGTCTGTCAGCACTGGGTCCGGGCGGTCTTTCCAGAGAGCGCGCCGGATTCGAGGTTCGTGACGTGCATTATTCTCATTATGGCAGAATGTGCCCGATTGAGACGCCTGAAGGTCCCAACATCGGTCTGATTAACTCACTGGCAAGCTATGCGCGAATCAATGAGTACGGTTTTGTGGAAGCTCCCTACCGTGTGATTGATAAAACCGATCCGGCGAATCCCCGCGTTACCGATGAGGTGGTCTATATGACGGCGGATGAGGAAGACAATTATCATGTAGCGCAGGCGAACGAAGCTTTGGATGAAGAGGGGCATTTTGTCCGTAATTCCGTATCCGGTCGTTATCTTGATGAGACGCAGGAATATCCCAAGGCGATGTTTGATTACATGGACGTGTCGCCTAAGATGGTATTTTCCGTGGCTACGGCGCTGATTCCTTTCCTTGAAAATGATGATGCAAACCGTGCGCTGATGGGTTCTAACATGCAGCGTCAGGCGGTTCCACTTTTGGTGACGGAAGCGCCGGTGGTGGGAACCGGTATGGAGCCGAAGGTGGCGGTTGACTCCGGCGTCTGCATTATTGCAAAGAAGGCCGGAACCATCAGCTATGTATCTTCCAAGCTGATAAGAATCACCTACGACGACGGGGAGAAGGAGGAATTCCGTCTTTCCAAGTTTACAAGAAGCAATCAGAGCAACTGCTACAATCAGAAGCCCATTGTATTTAAGGGCGACCATGTGGCGGCGGGACAGGTGATTGCAGACGGTCCTTCTACCTCTGAGGGAGAGCTGGCGCTAGGCAAAAATCCGCTGATTGGATTTATGACATGGGAAGGCTACAATTACGAGGACGCCGTACTGTTAAGCGAGAGACTGGTGCAGGAGGACGTTTATACCTCTGTGCACATTGAAGAATATGAGGCGGAAGCCCGCGACACCAAGTTAGGACCCGAGGAAATTACAAGGGATGTGCCGGGTGTCGGTGACGACGCCCTGAAGGACTTGGATGACAGGGGCATTATCCGCATTGGTGCAGAAGTGCGTGCCGGTGATATTCTGGTAGGCAAGGTAACGCCAAAGGGAGAAACCGAGCTTACGGCAGAGGAAAGACTTCTGCGTGCTATTTTCGGCGAGAAGGCGAGAGAGGTAAGGGATACTTCCCTGAAGGTTCCCCACGGTGAATATGGTATTGTGGTGGACGCCAAGGTATTTACAAGGGAAAACAGCGATGAGCTGTCCCCGGGTGTCAATCAGGCAGTGCGTATTTATATTGCACAGAAGAGAAAGATTTCAGTAGGCGACAAGATGGCAGGCCGTCATGGTAACAAGGGTGTTGTTTCCCGTGTGCTTCCTGTGGAGGATATGCCCTATCTGCCCAACGGACGTCCGCTTGACATCGTGTTAAATCCGCTCGGCGTGCCTTCCCGTATGAACATTGGACAGGTACTTGAAATCCATCTGTCTCTGGCGGCAAAGGCGCTCGGCTTTAATGTGGCAACGCCCGTATTTGACGGCGCAAACGAGCAGGATATCATGGATACGCTGGATTTGGCGAACGATTATGTCAATCTGGAATGGGAAGAGTTTGAGAAAAAGCATGGCGCAGAGCTGCTTCCTGAGGTATTGCAGTACTTATCGGACAACAGAGAGCACAGAAAGCTTTGGAAGGGCGTTCCGATTTCAAGGGACGGCAAGGTAAGGCTGCGCGACGGCAGAACCGGCGAGTATTTTGACGGACCGGTTACCATCGGACACATGCACTACTTGAAGCTTCACCATCTGGTAGATGATAAGATTCATGCGCGTTCCACGGGACCGTACAGTCTGGTTACGCAGCAGCCGCTGGGTGGTAAAGCACAGTTCGGCGGACAGCGTTTTGGTGAGATGGAGGTTTGGGCGCTTGAGGCATATGGCGCATCCTATACCCTTCAGGAGATTCTGACAGTGAAGTCTGACGATGTAGTAGGACGTGTCAAGACTTATGAGGCCATCATCAAGGGCGACAATATTCCTGAACCCGGTATTCCGGAATCCTTCAAGGTGCTGCTCAAGGAGCTGCAGGCGCTCGGTTTGGATGTACGGGTATTGCGTGAGGACAACACAGAAGTTGAAATCATGGAAAGTGTGGATTACAACGATACCGATTACCGGTATGAAATCGAAGGCGACAGAAAAGACTACGATGACTATGAAAAGAATTCTCTTGATGAATTCGGCTATCAGCAGCAGGAGTTTGACGACGACGGCGAACTGATAAGTGCAGACGATGATTTCGAGGAAGAATTCAGCGAAGACGAAGTCCTTGTAGACGAGCTGGACGAATTCTGAGAAAGCGCGGATTAAATCAATAGACTTTAGCATGGAAGGGAGTGCCATAGATGTCGGAAATAAAAAATGAAGTGTATCAGCCCATGACGTTTGATGCCATTAAAATCGGCCTGGCTTCCCCTGAAAAAATCAGGGAGTGGTCAAGGGGCGAGGTATTAAAGCCTGAGACCATCAATTACAGAACCTTAAAGCCTGAGA
>CAMWUP010000204.1 GCA_947177465.1 uncultured Lachnospiraceae bacterium | reverse complement strand
TCCATATACGGATACGCACCCAGTTGACGCCGGCCTCCCGCAATATGGCAAAAAATCCTGTATCATCTACTTCATTTCCTTCAAAATCCCGAAATACAACTCCGCTCTCCTTTAACGATACATAAGAAGAAATGTCCACTCCCCTGATAAAGTCATTATCAATGCCCGTCACCGGCTCCACATACAAATCAGAATCCCATGCTTCTGCTGCCGAATAATCCGGCAGTTCTGCGATTTCTCCCAACGGCGGAAGCTCTGCCAATATATTGTCCGACGCTTCTCCCTCTTCTCTGCTGTCCGACGCTGTATCCTCTGCCGCGGTATTTTCCTCTATCATTCTATTTCCTGTTTCCTCCTCTGCTTTATTTCCGCATCCTGACAGCCCCGCCGCCATCACAGCAATAAGCAGAATAGAAACCAATCGTTTCATTTTCCTGTTTTTCATACCTTTTCGCTCCCTTTCCCAATTCATTTTACGCCCTTTTTGGTACAAAATCCCGAATTACGGCAAGTGCAGGCAAAGCGTTGCCATCATAGTCAAACAATGCCTGATTTGCCCACTCATTACCGCAGGGTCCTTTGTCACCCATGTACTGCAGAGAGCTTTCCGTCGCCCATCCGCTTCCGGCAACCGGTATCCATGCGGGTTCCCAATAAAAAAATCCTTTTCCGCGGTTATCCGGAACATTCTGTATACGTGTCAGAAAATCTTTCATAAAGTCGCACTGTCCCTGCTTTGTCATGGGGTATTCTATCTTGTCCACCAAAGACTGTCTTGTCGCATATCCTTTCCGCTCCTGCGCCGCAAGTCCCTCGTAAGCAGCATAATCCTCCATGGTATATCCCATGGAAACCTCGGCTACAATCAAATCTTTTTGGTAGCGCTTTGCAATATCCGCCATATTGTCCGACAGCATCTGCAATGTGCCATGCCAAAAGGGATAATAGGACAAACCAATGATGTCAAAGTCCTCCCCCCGCCTGCAGTATGCATCAAACCAGCTTCGGTACAATTCATTGTTTCCGCCATTATCCAAATGCAGCATAATCGGAATCCTTCTGTCTATGGAGCGTGCCGCACGGATTCCGGCGCTCACAAATCTTGCGATATTGTCATATTCCGGCGTTTTCCCGTAGGGCCAGAGCAAACCGTTTGACAATTCGTTTCCAATCTGAATCATAGTCGGAAGCGCATTCGCTCTCTTTAAGATGCGGAGCGTCTCCGCCGTATAAGCATAAACCGCCTCCTCCAACATTCCGGCTCCATAGCCGCGCCACGCCTTTGGCAAAAGCTGTTTTCCGGGATCCGCCCAAAAATCACTGTAATGATAATCCAGCAAAAATCCCATTCCTTTTTCCAAGGCGCGCTTTGCCAGGCAGACGGTTACGCCCAAATCATTTGTACCCGCCCCATAAGGCTTCCCTTCCTCAGAGTACGGGTCATTCCAAAGCCTGAGCCTCACCGCATTGACGCCATAAGATTTCAAAATATCCAAAACATCTTTTTCCACGCCGTTATCATAAAATTTTCCCCCGCAGTTTTCTACCTCTAAAAGAGTAGAAATATCCATGCCCTTTATAAATGTCATCTCTTTTTCCACAGACAATTTCTCCTTTAGGAAAGGCGGCGCAGACGCACCGCCTCTCTTTGCAGCTCTTTTATACATCAAAATCAGTAAAACGCTTCATCATCGCTTTGTAGCGGAACCGCACCATTTCATTTTTTTCAAGGACATCCTCTTCACTGCCTTTGTACTGGCAGCGCAGGCAATAATATTCCTGCTTATCCTTATCATAAAACATATCGATATCCAAATCTCTCATAAAGCATGACGGACACCTGAAATTTAATTTTCCCTTTCCAGACTGAGCCATGTGGTAAATACCTCCTTATCTGACAATGTTGCAATATAACCCAGAGTAAACATAGGAGAGAACGCATATCCTTCCTTTATATATCCCTTCACTCCCGTCTTATCCGCAGACATTGCAACTCTGGTTTTAATTGGAGGCAGCACACAGTATACCTCGTCCGCATCCACAAGCTCTTCCTCACGGCACTTATAGGCATAAGCAATTTCTTTTTGTTCGCCGTCTTTTTGACATCCCAGAATCAAAGATGACATATCTTCCGCATATTCTGTCGTTCCATAACATGCTACCATATATTCGTTCAGCTCTATTTCCGCTTTGGGATTGCTCATGTCTAAAATCCTGCGCTCCACTCCCATCCGCGAGCTTCCCTCCTCAAATATGATTCTGGTCTGAAGCTTTACAGTCAAGTCGGAAAATGCAATATCTACCGGTTCCAGTGTCAGGATACGTTTTTTCTTTCCGTCTTCTATCAATTCTTCAGAAAATCCTGCCTTTGTCCTGCAGAGACACAAATCCACCTCTTCACCCTTATAAATCAGCTTTGCACTTTTTATCGTGCCTTCGCCCGCATAATGGGTAAAATAACCTGCCCGGTATTTTTCCTGAATTAAGAAGGGATAGGAAGCATCCGTTACATGCGGCGTCCCGATTCCGACTTTCCATTCCAGCTTTGCAGCATAAGGACGTAAATCCACAATGGCGCCGCCCTGATCCATATTGACGCAAACCCTCATATACGGATCGCAATACCAGAAAAGCTGCTTGTCAGAACCATACAGAATATCTCTCCAAAGCGCACATTCCGGCTCTGTGTAGGTCTTCTTCCCACGGTAGTAATCCGCGAACTCCGCCATGGTCATATCCGTCAGCTTTCCTTCTTTTTTCAACTGTCCGTAATATGCCATGCCGTCCTCATAGGACTTTTTCAAAAGCTCAAACGGCGCCTCCCAGCGTCCCATTTTGTTCAGCCATCCCGGACCTACAAACATCATATTGTAAGCATATCCGTTATTGTACTTCTCGAGGGCGCGGTACTGGTCAATCAGGTTATACAGATAAGGATATTCCCATGTCTTTGAGTCATAAATCATGCCACGCAGCACGTTTTGCGGATGTGTCCCGAAGTTAGAACCGTTTCCGTCATAGCATGCCAGCAAATCCCTTGAAAGATGGGGAATTGCCACGATACCGGCATCCTCCTCTTCGTTAGCGGCAGGCGCATGTACATTGGCTTTGGAAGGAATCCACGGAGCCCACGGACCGCCATCCATAAAGGTATACCAGGAATTGTTGCAGGTATGGTATGCCTTGGGTCCCTCCTCCCAGCAGGTGGCAACCGCACACTTGACGGAAGGATATGTTTCCTTTACATAATTTACTAAATCTGCATCCATGTAATAAGAACCTGTAGATTCCGGATAAAATCCGAAAATATTATAAAACTTTCCAAATACATCATCCACTATGGATTTTTTATCTTCCATAGAAAACATCCAGATGCAGAAATCCTTCGTCTTATATTTTTCCCTAAACTCCTTACAGGGCAGCCCTAACAGGGAAAGCGCAATTTCATCCCCGAATCTTTCGTGGTGTTCCTTTGCAAGACCGATTGCTTCCTCATTAAACAGGCTGGCATAGGTCATTTGGATGGTTGTTTTTAAGCCGTTTTTGTGGGCAATCTCCTGCTGCAGCTTAAAAATATCCAAAGATTCTGTCAGCAGGGCTTTTCTGCCGATGTCCTCTTCTTTCCCATGTCCGGTTACCTTTTCCGCATATTCCGGTACCATCTCCGGACGATGAATGATATTTAAAACAAATTTGTCCATAATGTCTCCTTTTCTAACCCTTTACGGAGCCGCCGGTGACGCCCTCCACATAAAATTTCTGCATGATGACAAACAAAGCAGATATCGGTATGGAAACCAGTACGCCGCCTGCGCAGAATCTCGAGAAATAAGTATTAATCAGCGAGCGGTCCAGCATATTGTACAAGCCGATTGCCACCGTCCAGTCTGTTGAAATACCGGAATTCAGAATCAGCTTCGCATATACAAAATCCATCCATGGCGCCAGGAAAGAACTGATAACCGTATAGACGATAATGGGTCCCGACAGAGGAATGACAATTTTTCTAAATATGGTTGCCTCCGAAGCGCCTTCAAGCTTTGCCGCCTCCCGCAAGGATATCGGAATCGTGTCAAAAAATCCCTTTGCAATCAGATAACCCAATCCTGAACCGGCAGAATAAACCAGCACCATACCAAAATGGGAGTTGGTCAGTCCTATGGATTTCAGTACAAAGTAAACCGCAATCATGGACAGTACACCCGGAAACATTCCCAGAATAATACCAATATTCATCAACGGTTTTCTTGCTTTAAAGCGCATACAGCTCGTTGCATAAGCTACCATCAGTACAAAACAGGTTGATATAATACAGGTAAATATTGCAATCACAAAGGTATTCGTAAACCATCTCGGAAATTGTGCCACTGTATCCGCCGCCCCAAAAAGCATCAGATAATTATTAAAAGTAAATTTTTCCGGAAAAAAATGACTGATGTTGATACCCTGATAGCTGCTGAAAGAGGTTGCAAGCAGCCATACAATAGGAATCAGCCATATAACAGCAAGAAATGCCAGCACCAGATGGCGTATAACAGGTTTGACTACTTTTTTCATCATTGGAAGCTTTCCTCCTTATCTCCCGCTGTCATTCTTCTGAATGCAATCAGGGTAAATATTGCACAGATAACAAATACCACGCAGCCTATAACGGACGCCATCTTATAGTTATACTGTTCGCTTGTCAGCCGAAACAGCCACGTCACCAGCAAATCCACTTCCTTTGCGCTTGAATTTGCCAGCATTTGGTCCGTCGTCGTGTATACATCCTGCGTCAGCAGATAAATTACATTGAAATTATTGATATTAGATATAAACTGCGTAATCAAGCTGGGGCCGGTTACAAACAGCATATAC
>CAMWUP010000203.1 GCA_947177465.1 uncultured Lachnospiraceae bacterium | reverse complement strand
TAGCGGTCTCGTCCCCTGTCAGAGAAAAAATCACCATGGAAACGCAGGTCGGTCCACATCCGGCAAGTCCGATACAGCTTCCGCCATATGACACATATCCCCAGCGGCTGTCCCATTGTAAAAACAAAGGAAAATCCTGTTTCTTTTCTTCTTCTGTAAAGCCGCCCGCCGCCCCCATATCTGCTGTAAGATAGCCCTGCACAACCTCTGTCATTTCCAGATTAAAAGCAAGCGCTGTCAAAAGCGCTTCCGGATAGCTTTCCCTGTCTGCATAAATTTTCGCAATATCTCTATTTTCCTTTGCAAGCTGAAGCAGCATATTCTCTACCTCCTCGTCCTCAAGAATCCGTCTGTTGTCAAGCGTCATGCTGTCTACATCTATGCTTTCCGGACTCACCACATTTTCGTCGCTGCCGTTATTTTCCGCATAGCGGTATGCCGCTGTCTGTCTTGCCTCTCTTTTTTCCTGTTTCTGTAAAGAGGCTAGATACCTGCCCATAAAAGCAATGCCGATAACCAGTCCGATAACTGTCATTCTATGTAAAAGCTTCCTTCTTCTTTGCTTTTTCAATTCTGCCTGTCTGCGCATAAGCGCTCTCGCCTGCTTTTTTTCTCTTTCTGTCATATTCTGTTCTCTCCATGTCGCTTTATCTCTCACATGCCATTTTCTTTTACAAATTTTTCGTCGTATCATACACAAAAATGGATGCTGTCTATCAGTATAAACCGCATCCATTTCTTTTCCTTTTATATTCGATTAATATTTTCACTTTTTTTCTGGTTGATTTTCTTAATAATTTATGAAAATCCCTCAACGCATTTCATTTGCAGATGGCTCCGGAAGCCTGCTCCTTACCACTCACGCACCTGATACAGATAGCTATGTCCCTTTTTCCCGATACGCTCCACACATTCTACATAGGTTAAGATATTGAGCGCTATCTGCGCCGTTTCCTTCCGTATATGCGCCGCCTTTGCAAACTGTTCTGACGTAAACGGCTCCTCCAATTCATAAGGTACAAACTGCATGTAATCCCGAATACTGTCAACACGGACTTCCTCTACCAACCGGGAAGGAATCCTGTCATAGCGGCAGGAACCTTTCTTTTTGTCGTGGCTCCAGCCGTTTAACAGTCTGTATTCTTCCATATCTAAAAGCACAAACTTTAAGTGCAGGTTGGGATTCTTCAAATATGCTTTTATCTTATAAAGCTCGGCAAACGCCATATAGGGATTGCCATTGACCGGAGATTTATGAGGCTTTGACAGCTCTCCGCTCTCCTCGTCAATCCAAATCAGCCATTTGTGCCGCGGTATGGGATAGACAATCGTCACCGGATACAGACGCAGAAAAACATCAAGCTTTTCCCTCATTCGGTTAAACTGCCTTGTCTGTATCTCGATAATTTCCGTCCCCGTATAGATGTCCGCCACATAGCTCTCAATCGGTATCTCATGCATATCCTCATCAGGCGCATAATATCTTTTCAAAACGGCATGAACCGTCTTCTCCGACAACGTCCCAATCCCCTGACGCTCCCTTGCAATTCCAATCACGCGCTCCTTTGCCTGTTCAAACAACGGATTGGGGGGCAGACTTTCCTCCGGTTGTTTTTTTCTGGGCATACTCCTTCAGTCCTTCCTCTACTCCTCCCTATACTCTATCACCTTTGTAGCAATCTTGTCTACAAATGCCTTGTCATGCTCTACAAAAAGAAGCGTAGGCTTCCACTTTAGAATTAACTCCTCCAACTGTATTCTGGAAAATACATCAATAAAATTCAATGGTTCATCCCAAATATAAAGGTGCGCCTGCTCGCAGAGACTTGCCGCCAGAAGTACTTTCTTTTTCTGCCCCTCACTGTAATGTTCCATAGGCTTCTCAAACTTATCACGGGAAAAATCAAGCTTCCTTAAAATTGTCAGAAACAACGTCTCTTCCAAACCCCGCCGCTTTACAAATTCCTTTAGACTGCCCTGCAAAAACCGGGTTTCCTGTGATACATAAGATACCTTCAGACCGCACGCTGTTTTCAAGGTTCCCTCATAAGAAAGCCGTGCCTTTAAAGTCTGTTCTGTATCCGGCATTTCTATACTATCCGCTGCTACTGCCTGTAAAATGGCTTTTATCACACTGGTCTTTCCACATCCGTTCTTTCCCTGAAGCACAATGCAATCCCCGTTTTCAATCTCAAAGCTGACTGCCGGCAGCTTTTTTGTCCCATAAGAAATCAACAGCTCCTTTGCCTCCACCAAAACCGGCTTGTAATGGCGTATCGGAAAAAGCTTTAAATCCTCCGCAGTTTCCAGATTTTTTAAGAGCCCTTCTTTCTCTGCAATTTCCTTTTCCTGCCGCTGCTCCAAATTTTTACGGCGCTGCTGCATCCTGCGGGATTTTTCACCAATATAAGCTCTGCTGTCTTTGCACCATTCATATTTCTCTGACCTTTTTCCGATTTTTGCAGATTCTACCCCTTCTGCCCAATTCTTTGCCTGCGCCGCCGCTTCCTTCAGCCTGTTGATATCCTTTTTCAGACGTGCCTGTTCCGACATTTCATAAACGTCCTGTCGTTTTTTGTTTTCCCACCATGTACTGAAATTACCCTGACACACCTCTATATTGGTCTTATTGATAACCAGCACATGGTCTATACAAGCATCCAGCAAATCTCTGTCATGGGATACCAGAATATACCCTTTCTTGCTCTTTAAGTACTCCCGCAACAGCTCTCTTGCCGCTGTATCCAGATGATTTGTCGGTTCATCCAACAGAAAAAAACAGTTGTCCATGGAGAAAAGAACCGCCAGCATCACCTTCGTCCGCTCTCCATTACTCAGGGTTGAAAAGGGGCGAAACAAGACCTCTTCCGAAACCTGAAGCAAAGAAAGCTCCCTGCACACCTTCCAGAATTCATAATCGGGATACATACTTTCCAGAATATCTGCCGGATTTTTTGACAAGTCTGTCGCTTCAAAAGGAAAATAGTGAAACGGTTCCTCCGCGGATATACTGCCCCTGTACTCATATTTTCCCATCAGCAGATTTAAAAACGTTGTCTTTCCCCTTCCGTTTCTTGCTATAAATCCCAGCTTCCAGTCGGTGTCAAGCCGAAAAGACACATCCTCAAAAATATTTTCAGCACTGCCGTCATAATAAAACGTCAAATGATTTACATTAATAAAAGACATTGATAAACCTCCCTTGCACAAAAAAAAGATGCAGAAATATCTTCTGCATCCTAAGAACTCAGACATATCCAATGGATATATAATTATAATAAATGCCAGAATGTATATTCCTGCTAAGCACAAAAAACTAAAGATACCCTGTACCCGCTTTTCGTGCATTATTTAGTTTCTTAGCAAGAAATAATATACATCCCGCACCTCCTTTTCTTCCATAAAATACACTATAGACCTGTTTTTTGCCTCTGTCAAGAATATTTCAGGTTAGACCTTATATCACCTATCAGATTTGACAGTATTCTCACATAATCCTTCATGCCTATGTGATCGCTGTTAAGAAATCACCTTATGCTCCATCCAATTTTTACTAAAGTACCGGCAGGTAAAAATGACTGCTCTGACACCCCAGTCCGTAAACATGCCAATCCAGACTGCCATCGGTCCGAAATGAAAATGCTTTACCAAAAACACACACAGACTGACTCTGCATATCCACATGGAAGCAGTGGATACCAGCATGGAAAACCTGACATCCCCAGCCGCCCGCATGCCGTATGCCGGCACAAAGGAGAGTACCCACAAAAGCGGCTTAAACAGTGTTATCCAGCCCATCATGTGAATACAGAGCGCCGCACTCTCCGGCTCCATTGCGCCAATCCATGTGATAGGGCGGGCAAGCACGTACACCAAAAGACAGTTGAGAATGATTCCCATTTCCGCCAGCACAGTCAGCCTGCGGATGTAATATGCCGCCTCATCTCTTCTGCCCGCTCCCATACACTGTCCCACCACCGTCATCAGACCGATACCGATGCCTGCCGCGATGACGCCGTTCTGCGTCTCCATAATATTAGTCATCGCCTGCGCCGCAATCGCACCGGTTCCCATGGTGGATACCGTGGACTGGATTGCCAGCTTGCCAAACTGAAACATGCTGTTTTCCACTCCTGAGGGCACACCGATTGCCAGTATTTTTCCTATCAGATATTTATCGGGACGAAGCCTGCGGTAATGGTTCACACAAATCATCTGCCCCGGTTTCCGCAAAAGCCAAAGCACCATCACTGCACTAAACACTCTTGAAACCAATGTTGCCACAGCCACTCCGGTTACTCCCATTTTAAAGCCCCAGATAAACAGGGCATTACCGCCTATATTGATAAAATTGGAGGTTATCGATATCAACATCGGACGTTTTGCATTTCCCTGTGCACGGTAAACGGCCGCTCCCCCATTATAGAGTGCAATAAAGGGAAAAGAAATTGCCGTATAAAAGAAATAGATAACGCCTGCTTCCATGACGTCCGCCTCTACCGCGCCGAATATAAGCTGCAAAAGCCTTCTGTTAAAGGCAAGACAAATTACGGCAATCGCAGTAGAAATCACAAAAATGACCAGCAGCACCTGTCCGGCAGCCTTGTTTGCCGCTTCCTCATTCTTTTTGCCGATGTACTGGGAGCAGACAATACAGCCCCCTGCCGCTAATGCAGCAAACGCCTGAATCAGCAGTATATTGATAGAATCTACAAGCGAAACGGCAGACATAGCCGCCGGACCCACATTGCTTACCATTATGGTATCGACCGTCCCCATAAGGGAATTTAAAATCTGCTCGATAATAAGCGGAAATAACAACGCCCGCAGCGCGGCGCCGCTGAAGATATGCTTTTCCTTCAATTTTATCTTATCCTCATTTCTTACAT